>DAOWFN010000165.1 GCA_030637945.1 Gammaproteobacteria bacterium | reverse complement strand
GTTATTTCGCCACTCTTATAGACAGGAATTTGTTCAGTGGGTAGTGCGGCTTTTTTAAATTGTTCCAGTTCGATACGGGTATGGTCAGCGACTGATAAAAATAAATCAACAACTTTGCGTTCGATTATTTCAATATCCAGCATCAGCCAGTCATAAAACTCGGCACTGGAGTCCATCATATATTCTGCTGCGTCATTGATATCTCGTTTGATATATTCACCGATTTCATGGGCTTCTTCGGCAGTGACTTCACCGAGGTGTACCGCTTGATATTTTGCTAGATCCAACGCTTTCTGTAACGACATATCGTTTGGGTCGGCTTGCTCGAATGCTACTCGCATTTCTTTCATTATCTGGTTGTAAGCTGAAATAAGGTGGTTTGCCGATTTTTTCTGTAGTTGATTCATGATTCTCTTTGTAATGACCGATGTTTAGGTGAAACAGATGTAAAAATAGCCGCCTGAATGAAACCAGGACTTTATGTCGTTACATGGCTAGTGTATCCTTCCAATCTGTTTATGTTGTCGTGTTCATGAACTAGTTATAGCCTAGAAATAAACGACATGTAGAGCCATCCGACGAACTGCACTATTTATTAGAATACGTTTATGAATGAAGAATACCAGGCCCAGAAGATAGAAGAAAAAGTTCAAAAGATCTGGGATGAAAAATCAACGTTTCAAGCGGTTGATAATTCAGAAAAAGAAAAATTTTATTGTCTGGCCATGTTTCCTTACCCCAGCGGCCGGTTGCATATGGGGCATGTGAGGAATTACTCCATCGGTGACGTGATTTCGCGGTTTCAGCGGATGCAGGGTAAAAATGTACTGCAACCGATGGGCTGGGATGCATTTGGTTTGCCGGCAGAAAATGCGGCAATGAAAAACAAGGTGGCGCCCGCAAAATGGACATTTGAAAATATAGATTACATGCGTGATCAGTTAAAACGATTGGGCTTCGCTTATGACTGGGATCGTGAATTAGCGACCTGCAAGCCTGATTATTATCGTTGGGAGCAATGGTTGTTTACCCGCCTGTATAAAAAGGGCATGGCTTATAAAAAAACTGCGGGCGTGAACTGGTGTCCCAACGATCAAACCGTATTGGCTAACGAGCAAGTCATCGATGGTAAGTGCTGGCGCTGTGATACTGTGGTGGAGCGCCGTGAGATTGCACAGTGGTTCATGAGGATCACTGATTATGCTGATCAGTTGCTGGATGATCTGGATCAGCTGGATGGTTGGCCGGAACAGGTACGCACCATGCAGCGCAACTGGATCGGGCGGTCTGAAGGTGTAGAATTACAATTTGATGTCGAAGGTGTTGATTCGCCATTAACGGTCTACACCACGCGTGCGGATACCTTGATGGGCGTCACTTATGTGGCGGTCGCCGCCGAGCATCCATTGGCTAAAAAGGCTGCTGAAACGAACGCAGATCTGCAGGCATTCATCGATTCATGTAAAGCGACCAGCGTGGCGGAAGCAGATGTTGCGACCATGGAAAAGAAAGGCATGGCGACCGGACTGTTTGCGAAACACCCTATCACCGCTGAAAATGTACCTGTCTGGGTCGCGAATTTTGTATTGATTGATTATGGTTCAGGTGCCGTCATGTCGGTACCTGCACATGATGCACGTGATTATGCTTTTGCCAGGACCTATAAATTGCCAATTAAACAGGTGATATTTCCAGCTGATGGTGCAGATGTTACGGTTGATGAAGAGGCTTATGTCGAAAAAGGCATACTAAAAAATTCTGCAGAATTTGACGGTTTAACATCTGGACAGGCGATAGATGCCATTGCCGAAAAGCTGGCATCCATCGGTAAAGGTGAAAAACAGATTAATTATCGCCTGCGTGACTGGGGGGTTTCAAGACAACGTTATTGGGGTACACCTATCCCGATTATCCATTGCGATCAATGCGGTACACTTCCAGTACCTGATGATCAACTGCCAGTGGTTTTACCGGAAGACATCGAGTACGGTGATGATGTCGGTTCACCCATTAAAAAAATGCCTGAATTTTACGAAACCATCTGTCCGCAATGCGGTGGCGTAGCGACACGTGAGACAGATACTTTCGATACTTTTTTTGAATCGTCCTGGTATTATGCACGTTTTGCCTGTCCTGATGCTGAGGCGATGCTGGATGATAGAGCCAGATATTGGACACCGGTGGATCAGTATATCGGTGGTATCGAACATGCGGTATTGCATCTTCTCTACGCGCGTTTCTTCCATAAGCTGATGCGTGATGAAGGTCTGTTAGATAATGATGAACCGTTTAAAAATTTATTAACGCAGGGTATGGTATTAAAAGACGGCAGTAAAATGTCAAAGTCCAAGGGTAACACTGTCGATCCGCAGTCGTTGATCGAAAAATACGGTGCAGATACGGTTCGGTTATTTATCCTGTTTGCGGCGCCGCCTGAACAGTCACTGGAATGGAATGATGAAGGTGTCGAAGGTGCATCTCGATTCTTAAAACGTCTATGGAAACTGGTCTTCACACATCATGCTGGCAGTGTAGAAGTAAAACCTGATGATTTAACATCTGAACAAAAAAACTTACGTCGAAAACTTCATGAGACTATTGCCAAGGTAACGGATGATGTTGGTCGTCGTCATACATTTAATACGGCAATTGCGGCCACCATGGAATTAATTAATGAGTTGGGTAAATTTAATGATGATAGCGAGCAGGGAATGGCAGTTGCTCGTGAGGCTATTGAGAATATTATTTTATTATTGTCGCCAATCGTGCCTCATATAACACAGCAGCTATGGTATGAGCTGGGACATGATGAGCTTCTGGTCGATGTGGCCTGGCCAGTGTGTGACGAGTCGGCCCTGGTGCGTGATGAGGTTGAGCTGATCGTGCAGGTTAATGGTAAATTGCGCTCAAAGATTAGTGTAGATGCGAACGCTGATAATGCTGTTATAGAAGCATCAGCGTTAGCCGATGACAAAATCGTGGTAAATATCGAGGGTAAAACAGTCCGTAAAGTCATCGTTGTGCCCGGGCGCCTGGTTAATATTGTAGCTAACTAAATATGTTTAATCTCTCAACGATCTTATCGGCAAGTTATCAACGTCACTTAAAGATGATATTGCTCGTTACTGTTATTTCTGGATGTGGTTTTCAGCCACGTGGTTTGTTGGATATGTCTGCAGAGATATCACCTCTTTACCTTCAGCAAAACAGTGTATTTGAATTAGGACGTGAACTAAAATTATTATTAGCAACGAACAGGATCTCGCTTACCGATGATTTGACCAGGTCAAATGCACAGATAACTTTATTAGGTGAAGAAAAGAGCAGGCGGGTATTGACGGTTGATGGTGATGGGCGAGCCAGAGAATATTTACTGATGTACACCGTTAAATTCTCAGTAAATATTAATCAACCAGAAAACAAAGAAGTGAAAGATTCAATTTCATTGTCACGCAGCTTGTTATTTAATACGGATGCAGTTCTTGCGGTTACTAATGAATCAGAAGTTCTGTACAAAGATATGCAACGTAATGCTGCACGTCTGATCTTATTGAAGTTACAGGCACGTGCGCGTGCGGATTCAACATCGATCGATGTCTCGGCAGTCAGTCAATCCAGTAGTAAAGTTCATTGAACGCGCGTCCTGATCAATTGCGGTTGATGATCGCAAAGAAAATATACCCTGTTTACATGGTAAGCGGCGATGAGCCGCTGCAGCAGATGGAATCGTTAGATATGATTCGTGCTTTTCTGAAAGAAAATGATTATTTAGAAAGGGAAGTTCTGGACGTTGATGTTCAATTCGACTGGCAGCGTTTAATGGATGAGGCTGCCAGTATGTCTTTATTTGCATCGCGACGCATCGTTGAACTTCGCCTACCATCTGCGAAACCTGGCAGGCAGGGGTCTCAGATGTTGAAAGAATATCTGTCGCAGCCGCCTGAAGATACGGTATTGATCATTAATGCCGGAAAAGTTGATGGCAACGCAAAAAAGTCTGCCTGGTACAAAGCTGTTGAACAAAGTGGTCTGGTCGTACAGTGTTGGCCAGTGCCAGTTGAAAAGTTATCGGCCTGGTTAAAACAACGATTTAAAATGCGCGATATGGATGCAGCGCATGAAGTACTCGCATATATCAGCCAACATATTGAAGGTAATTTGCTGGCGGCTGATCAGGAAATTGAAAAACTGTCTTTATTACTGGGTCCTGGCAAAATCACCTACGCAGATGTAGCGGAAGCGATTACATCACAATCAAGATACAACGTATTTGAGTTGGCTGATGTGATGCTAACAGGAAATCCAGCTCGAGTTATTAAGATTCTTATGGGGCTTAAGGCAGAGGGTATCGTACCTGTGGTGGTAAATTGGGCAATAACAAAAGATATCCGTTTGTTATCACAGGTGGCCGTTGATGTTTCGTCTGCAGACTATCTATTGAAGCGCTCAGGTGTTTGGCAGAGTAGGCTGGCCATGTTTAAAGCCTGTTTGTCACGGCATTCGCAACGGTCGTTTCAGATGATGTTGAAACGCTGTGCTTATATTGATGCGTCGAGTAAAGGTATGATTGACGCAAATGTATGGGATGAAATTGAATCACTTTGTGTGCGCCTGGCCAGTACGTCTAAATCTTTAGCTGCAAGTTGATCGTTTTGCTCTCTAATTACTTTCCCTGTGCTTTGTTAATGACATAGTGTCAGTTATTTATAAAATTCTAATATTAGTGTAAATTAATTTAACACTTTTGCTTCCTGCCCATTACTTTTAGTCATCTTGATTACATAAATTTTCAGTCCGAAAATAAATTAAAAACTTGATTAAGTACTTAATATTCGTACACTTATTCTAGTGCCTTGTTATTTTTTTATAAAAATTGAGTCACTTTGGGCGAGCTGGTTTCTTTGAAAAATCATATTATATCGCTTGTTTTTAGTGTTTTTTGTCGAATTACTTAACCAAATGAGTGAGTGCATACTATTTGATTTAATTTAATAATCTTTTTTCTTTGTTAACTAACTGATTTATATAAATCAGGAGAAGATTGGCACTGTATTTGCTTACTCTTATATTCGAATTCGCTAATGCTGATTAGCGTTTGGGGTGGTTTTAAGGGTAGGTACCAGATGAGAAAAAATTTAGCGTCAACGTTATTTTCTATACTATTAATAATGTCCTGTAATACAGTCAGTGCAGTTACATGCTCGGACGTCGACTCCGGTATTTTTGATAATGGATCTGATCTAAATTCTATTGCTACAGCCTGTTTTGATGCCAATGTAAATAATGACAGCCAGGATGCGCTGAATTCAGCTGAGTTCTTTGGCATATCTAGCTGGTCTTTGCTTGGTAAAATTGATGATGGCCAATCGAGTGATTTGATAGATCTTGACGTTGATTCAATTGGTAACGTTAGTGGTTCATTTAGTTTTGACTCTTCGATATGGGATGATGACGATGAGATAATCGTTGTTTTAAAAGGCGGTGTTACGTCTGTAGGTGGTGGCTCTGCGAGAGGAGGCAAGCCTGCAATAAAGGGTAAACCTGCAGTAACAGGTAAACCAGATATAGTTCATGGTGTTAAATGGTCTGCTTACCTGCTTACTCAGGATGTATATGAAGGTTTTTGGATATATGGCCACGGTAGCAAAGGTCAATTGAAAGATCTGTCACATTTATCGATTTACGGCAGTGGTACAGCCGTTATTCCAGTGCCCGCTGCAGTATGGTTATTTGGTTCTGGTCTGATAGCTCTAGCGGTTGTTTCTCGTAGAAAATTACGTTAACTAATATTTGATGATTCTTTCTAAAAGCGACCCTGGCGGTCGCTTTTTTCGTTTAATTACCATGATATTTAATTTACAAATGTTTCTGCAAGCTAAAGAGGCATTCGTTATAATATTTCTTTTAAGCAGTATAGATAACAAGCAGTTAATCCTGTGGCGATGTAAACCATGAATGCAAATATTAAATCCTCCTTACACGATATTAGTCGTTATATCACCGATGTCGGGCATGCGGCAAGAAACGCATCGAGAGCGGTTGGGCGGGCATCAACAAGCCAAAAAGATAAGGCGCTATCAGCCATCGCTGATCTCATCATAGAGCACGCAGAGACCCTTAAAAAAGCCAATGCCATTGATTTGGCTGCGGGTAGAAGTAAAGGCCTGGATGACGCTTCACTCGATCGTCTGGAGCTAACGGATGAACGTATCGTTTCCATGGC
>DAOWFN010000141.1 GCA_030637945.1 Gammaproteobacteria bacterium | reverse complement strand
GAAGGAAAGTGCAAATTGGCTTCCACCCTGGCCCAGGCCGTTCCCGCCGCCATGCCTTTGAAGGTGTAACGCATTATGCGTCTGGATTTTTCTGACAGATCCAGTGAATCCACATTTCGAGAAGCCAGTGTTGAGCTAGCATAAGCCTGTGTCGCATGACCAGAAGGATAACTTCTCTCATTCGAATCATTCGGGCGCTTACGACCCGTCTCCTGTTTTATAAAATCCGTTGTTTCATTGGGAACCGCACTGGCCACGGTCATAACTGCCAGCCCCTTAAATTTTGATAAAAGCCATTCATCAGCCGTATCGCCACTGGGTGTAGCCAACGCAGTGCCCACCTTTATCAAAGATAGAGTGCCTCTCAAATAATCGCTGGCATCTTCAGCCGCCCGGTTTGAGCCAAACACCGGCGTCTCTTTCGATGCCCAATCTGAAACAGATTCATCCAGTTCACCCATCGAAAATACCGCCGCACCCGCCAGCGGCGCCCATGTTTCCGGATCCTTTGCAGCGCTTAACGCTGCCTGTTTGATTTGATACCAGTTCGTCAGTGAAACATCTTCACCCCAACCACGACCCGACGGCAGTGTGCCGCAGCCTGAAGCCTGCACCAGCAAACAAGCCAACATCACCCGATATAACGTATAACCTGAGACCAAAATTCTATTCACGAGACCACCTCGCTCACGCCTGTGATTCTTACGTTACAATAAACATATCACGACCTGCACTCCCTCAACAGGGAAGCAGGTCGTTTTTTATGGTTAATTTTGTGGTTAAATCAAAGCATGTTAAGTAACACTGAAAATAATAATATCTACAGCGTCAGCAGCCTCAACCGGTCCGTGGCGAATCTACTGGAACAGGAATTTGCCTGGATCTGGGTTGAAGGTGAAATATCCAATCTGGCACAACCCGCTTCAGGCCATATCTATTTCAGCCTGAAAGACAACTCCGCGCAAGTTAGCTGCGCGATGTTCAAGGGGCGTAAGCGTACGCTGAAGTTCCAGCCAGAAAATGGTAATCAGGTATTAGTACGTGCCAAAGTCAGTCTCTACCAGCCACGCGGAAATTATCAGCTCATCATCGACCGAATGGAAGAAGCCGGCGATGGCGCATTACGCCGCCAGTTCGAAGAACTAAAAAACAGGCTGGCCGGTGAAGGCCTGTTTGATGAAAACAATAAACTGGAAGTACCCGAATTGCCCGAATGCATCAGCATCATCACCTCGAAAACGGGGGCTGCTATACACGATGTTTTAAGCGTTATAGCAAGACGCTTCCCCTCTATCCCGGTAAAACTATTCCCGGTACCGGTACAAGGTGTCGAGGCCGCACCGGCCATTTGTAACGCAATAAAACTTATCGGTGATCAGGTAACAGCCGGGCAGCTGAACTGCGATGTTATCTTACTGGTACGCGGTGGTGGATCGCTGGAAGACCTATGGTCATTTAATGAAGAAAGCGTGGCACGTGCAATTTATGACTGCCCCATACCTATCGTCAGCGGCGTTGGCCATGAAGTCGATGTCACTATTGCAGATTATGTTGCTGATATTCGCGCAGCCACACCAACTGCTGCTGCCGAAACAGTCACTCCCGACCAGTCATCATGGGCACAGTCATATGACTGGTACCAACAACGGCTACAACAGTTGATCAAAGATAAAATCGAGCGGCATCAGGAACAGGTTCAATGGTTACGTCGACGGCTGCACACACAGCACCCCGAAAATCAGATACAACGTTCCAGACAGCAAACCACTGAGCTGATAAAAAGATTGATCCGCTCAGGCCATTCGATACTAGACTATCGTCAAAATAAGCTAACCACCGCTAATGCAAAATTACATGCGAAAAACCCGATTTTATTATTAAAACAAAAACAACAATCAGCACATTATTTAACTTCGAGACTACAACAGGCATCGTTGAATTTATTAACCCAAAAAAAATCGCAACTAAGCAATGTGGCAAGAACATTAAATGCTATCAGCCCACTGCAAACACTGGAACGTGGTTACTCGATCACCTTGAACAAAAAAGGCAAAGCAATAACGTCTATTGAACAAATAAAATCAGGTGATACAATCAAAACGCGGCTACATGATGGACACATAATCAGTCAGGTGGAATCCTGTGTTGAATCAGACCAATAAAAAAATCATTAGACAGACCAATAGCTCTGCATTATTTTTACTACTGATATCTATCAGCTTTTTCGCTCAAGGCGAAAACACTGCAACCAAAGTAAAAACCCAGTCCTACAAAGATATTAAAGTTAATGTCACCCACACGCTCGGGGGAGCCGTACCGGCCGCGCAGGATAGTGACATCAGCGCGCAGATCAGCGCCATCATTAATGCGTTTCATGTCGACACGGGTTATGAAGTAAAAAAGGATGACTTGTTAGTTTCTCTCGATTGTCGTGAGAACCGGCTAAAACTCAAGCAGGCTGCCGCCAACCTGAAAGCAGAAAAAGTTATACTGAGACACGCTAAAACACAATTTAATCAGGCTAAAAAATTAAACAAGCAGGGCAATATTTCTAAAGAATTGTACAACCAGCGTGAAGCTGAAGAAAACCGCCTAAAAGCAACCGTTGAAAACAAGAAGGCCGCCAGCTCGCTCGCACAGATCAGCGTTGACCGTTGCCAGATCAAAGCACCGTTTGACGGCTATATTACGAGACGTAATGCCAGTGTTGGCGAACTCACGCAGTCAGGCACATCGTTATTACAACTCGTATCTAAAACCAATAACATCGTCGAAGTAAAAATAAACAATCGTCTATTGAACAGTTTTTCTCAGGGCAAGAACCATCATTTCATTTTTAACGACAGATCATATCCTTTGCATATCGAATTTATCTTACCGATACTGGATACCACGACACGCAATCACATCGCACGATTAAGTTTTGTAAGCGAACATGCCATTACCGGTAGTGTCGGTAAGGTTAAGTGGCAAGATTCAATTTCATCCATACCCTCAAGCTACATCGTGTTACGCGATAAAAAACTTGGTATTTTAGTTG
>DAOWFN010000194.1 GCA_030637945.1 Gammaproteobacteria bacterium | reverse complement strand
TTTTCGGCTGTTTTTGTCACAATTGAGTCCGGTAATTCAGGCCCGGGGGCTGTTTTATTCCAGTCTAGCGTTTCAAGATAATCACGAACAAACTGTTTATCGAAACTGACTGGGCTACTACCGGGTTGGTACTTATCTTCAGGCCAGAAACGAGAAGAATCAGGTGTTAATACCTCATCAATCAGCGTGAGTTGACCATCTGTATCGAGTCCAAATTCGAACTTGGTATCGGCGATGATGATGCCGCGTTCCAATGCATAGTCGGCCGCTTCTTTATAAAGCTGTAAGCTGACATCGCGAACCTGTCTGGCAATGTCAGCGCCTAACAAGTCTATTGATTTATTATAGTCTATGTTTTCATCATGTGCGCCGACAGCGGCTTTTGTAGATGGCGTGTAAATTGCATCGGGTAATTTATCTGCCAGTTGCAGCTTGGCTGGAAGTTCTATGCCGCAGATAGAGCCATTTGCCTGGTAGTCTTTCCAGCCGGAGCCAATAATGTAGCCACGTACGATAGCCTCGATAGGTAAAGCTTTGAGCTTTTTAACAATCATTGCATGATTAGCAACTTCTGCACGCTCATCTGCATCAGGTAATACGTCTTCCAGCTTCAGGTCGCACATCTGATTAGGAATGATGTGTGAAAGTTTGTCCATCCAGAACTGGGTGACCTGGTTAAGAATGATGCCTTTACCGGCTATTGGTGTGGGCATGATGACATCAAAGGCAGAAATTCGGTCAGTAGTGACAATAAGCATATGCGCATCATCGATATCATAAATGTCACGTACTTTACCGCTGTGAAGTAAAGGTAAACTTTTTATGTGGCTGGTATGTAGTGTTGCGGGCATAGTAGGAAACTTTTATTATTGGTTCGAGAGCTTTGCACAATGCATCTTTTCCGCTATGGCGGCGTTAAAAATGATCTCAAAATGCTCATTTATTAATATAAACTGCGCTTTTTCGATAATTCTTGCCTTGCCACAACGAAAAATCTACATCGTGCAAAGCTCTCGTTGAAGCGTTTAGTAAGTTGCGTATTTTACGCTAAGTTTTATCTCATGGTTGTATTATGACAAAGTTAAAAACAGTCAATGTTATACGGCATCTGGCTTTTGAGGATCTGGCCAGTTTTACCTCGGTGTTACAAGTTAACGGCTATCAGATCAACTACATCGAAGCGGCCGATTTTGTATTAACGCCGGATGATCTGGCACAGGTCGATGCCTTATCTGATGATTTGCTGGTTATTCTGGGCGGACCAATCAGTGTCAATGATGCTGCTATGTTTCCATTTATTGAGGCAGAAATTGATTTATTAAAGCAGCGCATAGACGCAGACAAACCTACGCTTGGTATTTGTCTGGGTGCGCAGTTGATCGCAAGCGCTTTGGGTGCGGATATTTATCCAGGGGCTAAAAAAGAAATTGGCTGGTATGCGCTGAATTTAACCGCGGCAGGTGAACAATCAGCATTGCGTTATTTGAGTGCAGAGCATTGCAATATGCTGCACTGGCATGGTGAAACGTTTGATCTGCCAGACGGCGCCGTATTGCTTGCATCCACTGAGGTCTGTAAAAATCAGGCGTTTAGCTATGGAGATAATGTGCTTGCATTACAGTTTCACCCGGAAATAACGCAGCACTCAATGGAGAAGTGGTTCATTGGGCATATCGGTGAAATCCTGCAGACCGACGGTGTAAGTGTTGAGCAATTGCGCCATGATACGCATCAATACGCCAATCAGCTGGAAGTGCAGGGCGAGCTGTTTTTTAACAGTTGGATTAATAAAGTGATGTAATTGTCTAAATAAACTCCAAATAGGAGTTTTTGCAGCAATACGCCGTAAAAAAGTTCTCTTTATACAGCAAGTCAAAGTCTTAAATCACCCTTTCTGCGTGCTTGCTTGCGCTTTCCATAGAAGCTTATTTTCGCTAAAATGGCGGGCCTTGCCTGTGATTTTTGCGTGTTATATAACGCGGCTTAAATCATGACTTGGGGCTAGTCGGTAAAACTGAAGCTGCACACTGATTCAGTCACTAATTACCTGATTTTATTAGATAAATAATGATAGCGAAAAAATATCAATCGCTGTATAGATGGTTACGGGTTAAATATGAGCTCTAAATTACAAGAACAGACAAAATTGGGATTGCCTGGATCATTGCCAGAGAAGCAGGGTTTGTATGACCCGGCCTTCGAAAAAGACAGCTGTGGTGTCGGTTTTGTTGCGCATATTAAAGGAAAAGCCAGCCATCAGATCGTGACCGATGCAGAGATCATGCTGCAGCGCATGGAGCACCGTGGCGGTTGTGGTTGCGAGCCAACAACGGGTGATGGTGCGGGCATATTGACCGGTATGCCGCATGATTTCTGTGTAAAAGTTGCCAAAAAAGATCTGGGTGTTGATCTACCCGCTGCAGGTTTGTATGCGGCAGGCAACGTATTTTTACCCACCGATGAAGCACAGCGCCAAACCTGTATGGCAGGTGTTGAAAAATTAATCGAAGAGCAAGGCCAAAAATGTCTCGGTTGGCGTGAAGTGCCTGTCGATACAGAAGGTGCCGACATCGGGCCAACCGCTCGTTTGTCACAGCCAGTTATCTTGCAGCTTTATATCGAAGCAGTCGGTGTACAGGGTAAAGAATTTGAGCGTCAGCTCTATGTTATCCGTAAACGCAGCACCCACATAATGCGTTATGAAAAATCGTTGTCACAGAGAAAAACATTTTATATCTGTTCGCTGTCACCAAGCATTATCATCTACAAAGGCATGCTCAATGCGCTGCAGGTGAAAACGTTTTATCTGGACCTGCAGGATACTGACTACACCTCACATCTTGCCATGGTGCATTCACGTTTCAGTACCAATACCTTCCCATCATGGGATCGTGCACAGCCTAATCGTTACATGAGCCACAACGGTGAGATTAATACCTTGCTGGGCAATAGAAACTGGATGACAGCACGTCAGGGCATGGCGGAGTGTGATGGTTATGATTGCGCGATAGAAAGCCTGTTTCCAATTGCAGAAAATGATTGTTCTGATTCAGGTAACTTCGATAACGTTTTAGAGTTTTTATTGATGTCCGGCCGAAGTTTACAAGAGGTGGTGATGTTGATGGTGCCGGAAGCCTGGCAGTCTGATGAAAATATGGATCAGGCGAAAAAAGATATGTATCGATTTAATTCAGCGATGATGGAGCCATGGGATGGTCCGGCATCGATTGCCTTTACCGATGGTCACTGTATCGGTGCGGTGCTCGACCGTAATGGTCTGCGACCAAGTCGTTATTATCTGACCAAAGATGACCGTGTGATCATGGCATCTGAAGTTGGTGTGGTCGATGTTGACCCCGCAGAAGTTAAATTTAAAGGTCGTTTGCAGCCGGGTAAGATGTTCCTTATCGACTTTGATAAAGGTGAGTTAATCTCTGACGAAGTACTAAAGAAAGATTTTTCAACACAGCGTCCCTACGGCGAATGGTTAAGAAACCAGGAAATCAAACTTGCTGACCTGGGCTGTGATAAAGAGCCGCACGGTTTTGTGCCAGAAACGATCATTCCGCGCATGAAGACCTTTGGTTATACCACCGAAACCATGCAGTTCATGTTATTACCACTGGTGCGTGAGTTGCGTGACCCGGTCGGTTCGATGGGTAATGATTCGGCACTGGCCTGTTTGTCTGATAAGCCGCGCATGATCTATGATTATTTCAAACAGCTGTTCGCGCAGGTGACCAATCCGGCGATCGACTCGATCCGTGAAGAAGTGGTGATGTCACTGGAATGTTATATCGGTCCGGAGGGCAACCTGCTGGAAACGACCGAACAGCATGCGCATCGTCTGCGTGTACCACATCCGATTCTGACTAACGAAGAACTGGCCGCATTAAAGCATCTGAACCACCGTGGCTGGAAATCGAAAACCATCGATATCACTTATGACAAATCAGAAGGTACTACTGGCTTAGCCAGGCGTCTCGATAAGATATGTGATGAAGCCAGTGATGCGATTAAAGAAGGCTGTAGTCTGGTGGTGCTGACAGATCGAAATATTTCAGCACAACGTGTTCCAGTGAGTACATTGTTAGCGACCGGTGCGGTGCATCACCACCTG
>DAOWFN010000098.1 GCA_030637945.1 Gammaproteobacteria bacterium | reverse complement strand
GGGATTACAACACCTCTACCTTCAAACCTGACTGGGTAAGCCTGTACGAATCTATTCACCCGTCAGCCAATGCATCTGATATCGATGCTATTTTAGAAAAACATTCGCAACTGGCAAAACTATTAAAACTGATCCTCGATAAACTGAAACCACAACGCTTCGTACGCGTACGTTACCAGGAAGAAGGCAGCGAACTGGATCTGGATATCGCTATCCGCTCATTGATCGATTACAAGTGTGGCGCACAGCCTGACCCGCGCATCAACATGAGCCACAAACGTGACGGCCGTGATATCGCAGTGATGATACTGCTGGATCTATCTGCATCACTTAACGATGTGCCTGACGGCTCTGATCAAACAATCTTACAGCTTAGTCAGGAAGCGGTATCATTATTAGCCTGGACCATCGAGCAGCTCGGCGACAAATACGCCATCGCCGGTTTCCATTCAGATACACGACATAACGTTCGCTACTATCACATCAAAGGTTACAGCGAACATTTCGATGACACCGTAAAAGGCAGACTCGCGGCAATGGACGCTGGTTTTTCCACCCGCATGGGTGCCGCTATCCGGCATGCCGGACATTACCTGGAAGGACAAGTTGCCGATAAGAAATTAATGTTGATATTGACCGATGGTGAACCGTCAGACATCGATGTTGAAGATGAAAGGTACTTGATCAGTGACACCAAAAAAGCCGTCGATGAGATATCATCCATGGGCATACACAGTTACTGCATCAGTCTGGACAGAAAAGCGGATGATTATATACGGGACATCTTTGGCGCGGGTGGTTATACCGTTATCGACCACGTTGAAAAGCTACCGGAAAAGTTACCGATGTTGTTTGCGGCTTTAACTTCTTAAAAAACTTTAAAAACTTCTCATCCGCAAAAAACGCAAATAAAAGCTTTTTTACTATTTTTAACATTTGCGTCTATTTGCGTTCATTTGCGGATAAAATATCTTTTTCTTCTTAGCTGCTAAACCATAATGAGCAATTTCATCACAGCATCTGTCGAGTTTTATTTCAAAGGCGAAAAACATGGTGCCTCCATCGAACTGGACATGGATCAACACATGCATACCAGTGGCGAACTCCCCGACTTATACCCGATACTGGCAAAGGCCATGGACTTAGGCGCCTATTCCTATGAATATGAGATGATGCTAGCGGAAACGATAATGTTCAGCGATGCAAAAGGGCTCATCGCCGATTTTGTGAGCGAAGGTATTTTGGATCTCGCAGCATTCAATGATGCATGGTCAGAAAGTATCGTTATTGAAAAGCTGCAGGGCATCGCTAAACAGCACCTTTCAATTGATAATATCAATCAAGAAACTGATTTAAAAAATGCTTTGATAGCTGCTTATCGTCTTGGTGAGAAGGACTAAGGAAAGCTATCTTGCTTTCATGATTAGCTTTCGGTTTAACCTTCTCACAAGAGATCGCGGAACAAGATTCCGCTCCTACGGGATTGGCACGCACTTGTAGGAGCGGAAAAAACTTTCTGGAAAAGTTTTTCACGTAAGCCCCGATAGAGGTGAAGCATAAGGATGTGCTGAATAATCTTGTTCCGCGATTGCCAGTATTAGATTACCTGAAATTGCAGAAATAACCTCTGACTCTTTTACCCTTCCTCACTAAACCCGAAAGCTTTATCGTGAACATAAACCAGTTTACATTCTTCGATATATTTAGCATCATGAATGCGACCAGCTTTAACGTAACCGGTATCACCTTTATTCAGAACAACCGGCTCACCATCAGCAACCAGACCATCCGCTGATCTAGTATAAAACTGGATCGCCATCTTGCCTTCGACAACGACCGTCATATCATCACCCGGATGAGAGTGTATCGGTTCTTCACTACCGGCCGTCCAACGCTCAAGCATGACTTCTGCACCATCGGCATTTGTCGGATAGGTTGTTCTTACTGTAAAACCTTCAGGTGTATCTGCAACAGAAATATGATTTTGCCAAACCGCACTAGTATCAGAATTCACTTCTTTATTTACATCATCATTCATTTTCAACACCCTTTTTTTGTAAGCGATGAAGCCTACTACCTTTATCCGACTTTGTTACTCTATTTTCTATACGGGATTATTTTTTGAACTGACTCTCGAGTAAATCCAGGCACCCGCTGCTAATAATATATATAGTCCCGCGATAAAAAGCAGCTGCTCAGGAACACCGAGCGTTTTGTTTCGTTTTCTATGACAGGAACTGTCGTTATCTTGAGTAGTTATATCGTTTTACCTACTGTTTAAAATATCATCGTATTGCGAACACATAGTGTAAAACATTTTTTTCGATAGTCGCTACATTCTATTGAGCCGGCCACGCAGAGACTCGATCTCATCGATCAAATCTATCGCCAGTGCGACACCAGCAAGGTTTAAACCCAGATCATGCTGCAGTCGTTTTGCTCTTTGTACGCGTTTGATGCTTATGCCGCTAAAGCACCAGTGTGATCTTTCCACGCCGCTGGGCTCGATGAAACCTTCATCCACCAGTTCGATAATGTATTCGGCGCGAACGGCGCATGCATCGCATAGCTGTCGCAGGGTCAGCCGGGGCTCATCTTCTAAGATGTATCCGCTGAGAATATCTGTTGTCTGCTTAACCATGTGTTACACCCCTAACTTTGCGCGCGGATTAAAACTGAATGATTGCTGCATCTTTTCATAAGCCGCTCTTTCACTGTCCGTACTGGCTGGTGGTAAAGCGACCTGCAACACCACATACAGGTCACCAGCACTATTATTACTGGAACTTGCTGGAATGCCTCGACCTTTAAGTCGCATCTTGCTGCCATTGGCTGAACCCGGCTTAATCTTTAAGTCGACCACACCGCCAGGCGTCGGCGCTTTAACGCTTGCACCCAGTGCAGCTTCCCATGGCGCAACAGGCAGATCCAGATATACATCACGCCCTTCCACGCGATAGATACTATGTGGGTTAAATTCAATTTCGAGGTATAGATCACCGGCTTTGCCTTGCCCCATGCCCGGGTTACCCTGTCCACCAAGGCGAATATGCTGTCCCTGTTTAACCCCTTTAGGAATGTTTATTTTCAGCACACGCTCTTTTGTAATGACATGACCGCTGGCATCAACCTCAGGGACACGCAGGCTGATCGAACGTGTGGCGCCTTTCATGGCATCTTCCAGGTCGATCAGGATCTTGGCATGGTGGTCACTGCCGCCTGATTGGAAACCGGACTGTTGTTGATAACCACCAGGTCTGGTACCTGCCTGCTGAAAACCCTGACCGAAAAGTGATTCAAAAAAATCACTGTAAGCACTGCCGCCGGCCTCATTAAAACCGTGGTATTGAGCACCGCCGTCAGTGAAACCGCCACCGCCGAACTCAAACCCGGCATCCCAGTCAGGTGGTGCATTAAAATCCTGCCCGCCTTTCCAGTCGGCCCCCAGCTGGTCATAGGCGGCGCGTTTTTCCGGATCTTTCAGTACTTCATTCGCTTCGCCGACTTCTTTAAAGCGCTGTTCGGCATCGGCTTCTTTACTCACGTCAGGGTGATATTTACGCGCCAGTTTTCGGTAGGCACGTTTTATCTCGTCTTGCGTCGCACCGCGCTCGACCCCCATTATCTGATAATAATCTTTATATTCCATCGTCGTAGGATACTTTAATTAATGTATATAGCGTTAATAACAATTGCACTTTTTTCAGCCTATTAAGTCATATTGGGGATAATATTGGCCGATATCAATAGAGTAAGGAATTAATACCAAAACAAAACAACAACCGCCTGTTGTTCTGTAATACTCAGACATATAAACTCAGGCTAACAAGTTTCTATAGAGAATAATAATGAAACGCTCTACTCCCTTTTTAGCACTCTGCGCATTCTTGATACTCTGGCTTTTCTCAGCACCCGTCTTATCAACAACACTCGATCCAAAAGAACTCATCCAACAAGCAATGGAACACTGGCGCGGCTTGTCTTCCTACTCAGAAATGACCATGACCATCCATCGTCCCGACTGGGAAAGAAGTATGTCGATGCGCAGCTGGACCAAAGGTGATAAAACTTCACTGCTGCGCGTGACCCTGCCGAAAAAAGATGCGGGTAACGGTACGCTGACCAAAGACAACAACATGTGGACCTTCGCACCAAAGATTAACCGCATCATCAAAATACCCTCTTCGATGATGAGTCAGAGCTGGATGGGCAGCGACTTCTCCAACAAGGACGTCAGCAAATCCACGGACATACTCGATCAATATGACCACAAACTCATAGAGATAAGTGAT
>DAOWFN010000181.1 GCA_030637945.1 Gammaproteobacteria bacterium | reverse complement strand
TTATTCAAAATGCATATATTTATTGTCAGGATTTAGCACTCTATTGAATCGAGTGCTAAAAGCGGAAGTATGGTATTAAAATGGTGGATGGTCAAGATAAACAAGACGTAAAGAATAAACCACAGAAACGTAGAGGGCACGGAGATTAATTTGGTTTGCGTCTGTTTAAACAAGAATATTTTTTCCGTGCCGAATGTCACCTACTTAAAGAGAATTTCTACACTTTTCTCGTCATACCGGCACGCTTTTAGCCGGTATCCATCGCACATATGACTCATATACAAAAACTTTACCATCACATTAATTATAAATTCCGGCTAAAAACGTGCCGGAATGACGGGTTTTTTAATTTAAAGCTTAAATAAGTGCCATCATTCTCTGTGCCCTCTACGTTTCTGTGGTTAGATTTTTTACATTTATGAATACAGAGCAGTTAGCGTATAATGCGGCACTTGGCACAGACTGACCTCCACCCGATCTCCTCAACTGGAACACATGACAGATTCCCACGCAGCTCGAATTCGAGAAATTCCGTATAACTACACGTCTTACTCCGACCGTGAAATCATTATTCGTTTTCTTGGTGAGGAAAGTTGGCAGATAATTGAGCAGCTTCGTGGTTCTCGACGCACCGGACGTTCTGCGCGCATGTTATTTGAAGTCCTTGGCGACATGTGGGTTATCAAACGCAACCCCTACGTTAAAGATGATTTGCTCAATAACCCTAAACGCCGTGATTCACTGATCGGCGCACTAAAGCACCGCTTAAAACAGGTCGAGTTACGCGCTGATGGAAATACCGACGCACTGATATTACATAATAGTTGTTTAAAGGCAGTGGATGCTTTTGAAGAAAGTTTGTTATCACAGATTACGCTGCGCCAAAAAACAATAAAACGGCTGAGTAAGATCACTTCCACCAACAATATTGATTTTAGCGGTCTTGCTCGCGTCGCACATTCTACCGATGCTACTGACTGGCGTATCGCAATGCCATTTGTGGTGTTTAAACCGGATACGGAAAAAGAAGTTGCCGCAATCGTGCGTGCATGTATCGAACTGGGTTTAACGATTATTCCACGTGGTGGTGGTACCGGTTACACTGGCGGCGCCATTCCCCTGCATTCCAACACAGCGGTTATCAATACCGAAAAACTGGAAACACTCAGTTCTATTAAAGAGATAGCGTTAGCGGGAATCGACGGATTGCATCCTGTTGTCGAATGCGGCGCTGGTGTAATTACACGTCGGGTGTCAGATCTGGCCGATCAAAATGGTTTAGCTTTTGCTGTTGATCCGACGTCTCAGGATGCTTCCACAATCGGCGGCAATATCTCGATGAATGCGGGAGGTAAAAAAGCCGTAATCTGGGGTACGACCTTAGACAATCTGGTTTCGTGGCGCATGGTGACACCCGATGGTCTGTGGATGGATGTCGAACGCATCGGTCATAATCTTGGCAAAATTCACGATCAGGAAATCGTCACATTTAAAATAACAAGGTTTAATATTGACGGTATAACGCCTATAAACGAACCTGAGATGCTGGAGATGTCGGGCAAAGACTTCCGTGCAGATGGTCTGGGTAAAGATGTAACCGATAAATTCCTGTCAGGATTGCCAGGGATTCAAAAAGAAGGCTGTGACGGTCTGATCACCTCCGGTCGTTTTATCCTGCATAAAATGCCTGAGCATAAACGAACGATCTGTCTGGAATTTTTTGGGAATGATATCTCACAAGCGGTACCGGCAATCGTCGAAGTAAAAGACCTGCTCGATGCAAATGAGGATGTTTTGCTAACTGGATTAGAACACCTGGATGAGCGCTATATAAAAGCCGTCAAATACACCACCAAGGCTAGCAGTGCTGATGGAACACAGATAGGCCGGCCAAAAATGATCCTGCTGGTCGATATCTCAGCTGATAATGAAGAACACGTTAATAACGCTGCTGATGAAGTTATCAAACTTAGCGCGCAAAGAAATGCACAAGGTTTTGTCGCCGTCAGCCCCGAGGCGCGTCATCGTTTCTGGTTAGATCGGGCGAGAACGGCTGCAATTTCAGCACATACCAATGCTTTTAAAATAAACGAAGATGTCGTTATCCCGCTACCGCGTCTGGGTGAATACAATCGCGGCATCGAATGCATCAATATCAGACAGTCGATCACTAATAAGATACAGATCTGTGACGCGGTCACAGATTACCTTAATAGCAGTCTTCAGGAAGCTAACGAAGGCAGCGGTTATGTTTTAAGTGATGAAGCAAAAGAAATACTGGCTAATAAGTGCGTCACTGCCAGACAGCTTATCGAACTGAAAAAGAAACGCTGGGTCGATATTCTAGATAATCTTGACTCACCAGTTAGTCAAGTAACAGAGTTGTTACTTGAAAACGAGCGGGAACATATCAAAGATAATGATCTGTTAATCGATCTATTGTTACGTCGTGACTGCATCATCTCCTACAGCAAAGAAATTTACGCGCCGCTCAGCGATATTTTCTCTGGCCAGGATTTAAAACTGGTACGTGGGAAATTGAAAAAAATACATCACGAAATTAAAGATTCAAAATTATTTGTTGCTCTACATATGCACGCAGGTGACGGCAATGTTCATACAAATATTCCCGTACATTCAGATAATTATTCAATGCTGCATGAGGCGGATAAAATCGTAGCACAGATAATGGCGCTAGCGCAGTCACTTGGCGGCGTCATATCCGGTGAACACGGCATCGGATTAACAAAGATTCAATATTTAGACGCTGAAAAACTTGAAGATTTTGCCAATTATAAAAATAAGGTAGATCCCCATCACCACTTTAATAAAAGTAAATTACTGTCTGAATCGAATCTCGACATGGCATACACACCGTCATTGCGACTAGTTCAGCAAGAAGCCATCATCCTTGAAGACAGTGCATTAGGTGATTTAAATAATGACATTAAAAATTGCTTGCGCTGTGGCAAATGCAAACCAAAATGCATGACCCATGTGCCTCGTGCAAATTTATATTACTCGCCCCGTGACAAAATTCTGGCGACCGGCCTGATGATCGAGGCCTTTTTATATGAGGAGCAAACACGGCGTGGTATATCGCTATCACATTTTGACTCGATGAATGATATCGCAGACCACTGTACTACCTGTCATAAATGTTTACCTCCCTGCCCGGTTAACATCGACTTTGGTGATGTTTCTATAAACATGCGCCAGTTATTAACCAGACATGG
>DAOWFN010000200.1 GCA_030637945.1 Gammaproteobacteria bacterium | reverse complement strand
TTACCAGGGCGAAGACCTGCACATGCCACCATTAGGTGCAGACGCCATCGAGCAATGTGAATCAGTGTATGAGTCAATGCCAGGCTGGAGTGAATCGACGGTAGGTACCAAGAGCCTTGATGATCTGCCAGAGAATGCCAGAAACTATCTGAAACGTCTGGCAGAAGTCGTTGGTGTACCGGTTGATATCGTTTCTACTGGCCCAGAGCGTGATGAGACAATTATCTTAAATCATCCGTTTGGTTAAATTGCAAAAATCGCGGAACAAGATTCCACTCCTACAAGACCAGTTTTTTGTGGAAGCGGAATCTTGTTCCGCGATTTTCGCAGATGAACAGATGCATTTTTGATTAAGAATGAACTATTCATAAGTGTTACAGACAAAGTTGTAACCTGAAGAAACTATTGAATCATAAAGAAAAAAGACTATCATTAACCCGTGAACCTAAAACATTACAAATCACTTCATTACGTGCTCATCATTTTATTGATGTTTGCGCCACTACGTAGTGTGATGGCAATACAATCTACGCATTGCCAGATGGATGATATGTCAGTAATGAATTCCATGGTCCAAGATCAATCTGTACAAGGCCAAACCAGTCATCACATGGATCATGATCAATCTATAGCGGTCGATCAACAATGCTGTTGCTGTGATGATGCTTGTGCAGGTAGCTGTGATATGGGTATGAGTGCTTCATTGGTCATGCAGTCATCATCTTACGGGCCTGTTTTTAGAAATGTTTCTGAGTCTGTAAGTATCTCTACGGACATTTTAGTTCGAGAACTAACACCCCCCTCACGCCCTCCGGCAAATCTTTATAATTAAAAAGTAAATAATTTACTCTGGTTCTATGCGTTGCAGGAAAGCTGTCGCATAATCAAAGTATGAACACTGATTAATTATGGAGATGGCCATGTGTCATTCATATTTTAAAAATATAAAACAATTATTTTTTTGTTTAGGATTTTCTGGATTGTTGTTAGTTTCCAGCAATAGTTTTGCCCTGAATTTACAGCAGGCAGAGCGACTCGCTGTCCAGTCTGACCCGTCGATCGAAAGTTACAGAGCAACATCTCGTGCTTTTAGCGAAGCATCTGTGGCAGATGATACTTTGCCGGATCCAAAATTACGCCTGGGTGCGGTGAATGTACCCGTTGATACTTTTGACCTGAAACAGGAACAGATGACGCAGGTGAAGATTGGTATTCAGCAAAATTTCCCGCGTGGCGATTCGCTTGCTATAAAACAGCAGCAGTCACGTTTTTTATCACGTGCGGCATTGTCGAAGGCAGATGATGAACAGCTAAAAATTATCAGAGACGTCCGTGAAACTTATCTTAATTTATTCTATGAAGTCTCTGCCTATCAGATTATCAGAGAGACAAGAAAGCTGTTTTCAGAGCTAGTTAAAATCACGGAGTCCAATTATGCCTCGGGTCGTGTAAATCAGCAGGATGTTGTTCTTGCAGGTTTGGAACTATCGCGACTTGATGACCGGTCAACAAAAATACAGGCAAGAGAAGAGAGTTTCCGTGCAGAGCTTGCGCAGTGGATAGGTGATATAGCCTGGAACAATATCAGTATGAAATTCCCAGTGTTACCAACGTTGCCCGAGCAGGTAGATTTGAACCAGGTTATTTCTTCACATTCGTTAATCCGTTCAGAGAGCGCCAAAGTCGATGCCAGTAAACAGATGACCGAGATGGCACGTCAGGAGTATAAACCTGGCTGGGGATTATTGGTCGATTATGGATTTCGCTCCGGCAACAATCCGGATGGAACTGAACGCCCTGATTTTGCTACCGCAATCGTGACCCTGGATGTACCGTTGTTTACAGGCAACCGACAGGATAAAACGGTTGCTTCAGGTCAGCAGATGGTCACCGCTGCGCGTTATTCAAAAGATGACCAGTTAAGAAAGTTGAAAAAGTTTTATGAGAAAAATAAGCATATATGGTTGCGTCTTGGTGAACGCGAGTTGTTATATAAAAATAGCTTGCTCACAGCAGCAAAAAATAATTCAAAAGCAGCGTTAAATGCGTACCAGAGCGGTGTCTCAGAATTTAATACATTGATGCGTGCGCAGATTACAGAGCTCGATGTTCGCCTGGAAAGTTTACGGGTACGAGTTGATCGTGCGACGGCACAGGCAAAGCTGCTCTACGTAACAGGAGATTCAAATAATGAACAAATATAATTTAATTACCTTGTTAGCGGGCAGTCTATTTGCGGCTTATCTGTCTTTTGGATATTCAGCAACAGTTTTTGCTGAAGAGGAAAAAGAAATAATGTACTGGGTGGCACCGATGGATCCGAATTATCGTCGTGATAAGCCCGGCAAGTCACCGATGGGTATGGATCTAATACCTTATTATCAAGGTAAAAATGAAGATGCCAGTACGGTAAGTATTTCACCTGTCGTCGTACAGAATCTTGGTGTCAGAACGGCAAAGGCAGAAATGGCAAGGTTGTGGCGTGGCATCGATACGGTTGGTTACGTCGGTTATGATGAATCAAAAGTCAGTCACATACACCTGCGTACAGAAGGCTGGATAGAAAACCTTGTCGTCGAGTCTGAAGGTGATCGTTTCAAGAAAGGTGAGTTATTGTTTGATGTATATTCACCAAAATTAGTCAATGCGCAGGAAGAATTGCTTACTGCCTTAACGTCTAAGAATAAAGGCTTAATCCGTGCATCTAAAGAACGTCTGATCGCTCTTGGTATTTCTAAAGCACAGATTAAACAGCTGCAAAGAAGCAGGAAGGTGAAGCAAAACATCTCTGTATATGCACCACAGGATGGTGTGGTTTCAGATCTGCCTGTTCGTGAGGGTATGTTCGTAAGCCCTTCGATGAAAGTTATGACTTTAGGCGACCTATCCAGCGTCTGGTTGCTTGCGGAAGTTTTTGAGCGCCAATCTGCCTGGGTTGAAGTAGGGCAAAGTGCAGAAGTTAATCTCTCATATATACCGGGTAAAACATGGCAGGGTAAAGTTGAATATATTTATCCCAGTCTGGATCCGAAGACACGCACTCTCAAAGTTCGCTTACGGTTTGATAATCCGGGTGAGCTGTTAAAACCAAACATGTACGCCAATGTGAAAATATTTGGTGGTGCGAAAGAGAATACCATCGTTATCCCTCTGGAGGGGTTAATACGAACCGGGCGCGAACAGCGTGTCATCGTCGCATTGGGTGAGGGCAGGTTTGAAGCACGAGAGGTGATGGCCGGTATCGAAAGCGGAAACTACGTTGAGATTCTCAAAGGGGTAAATGAAGGAGATGAAATTGTTACATCAGGACAGTTCATGATCGACTCTGAAGCGAGTATGCGGGGCAGTATCGTCCGGATGTCTTCTATGCCAGAGACAGAAAATTCTATGACTGATGAAGGGATGCAGCCATGATTGAGAAAATTATCGACTGGTCTATCGATAACCGTTTCATGGTTGTGATGCTGACATTTATACTTGTCGGCCTGGGCGTCTACGCAGTTAAGCAAACACCACTCGATGCTTTGCCTGACCTGTCTGATGTGCAGGTGATCATTAAAACAACCTATCCCGGCCAGGCACCACAGGTTGTTGAAGATCAGGTGACTTATCCATTGACTACGGCGATGCTGTCTGTGCCTAAAGCCACCAATGTGCGAGGTTATTCTTTTTTTGGTGACTCTTTTGTCTATGTGATTTTCGAAGATGGTACTGATCTGTACTGGGCGCGTTCCCGAGTTCTGGAATATTTAAGCCAGGTAGCGAGTAAGTTACCGCCGGATGCCAGACCTGAACTCGGACCAGATGCTACCGGGGTAGGCTGGGTCTATGAGTATGCACTGGTCGATAAAACCGGCGGGCATGATCTGTCGCAGTTACGCAGTATTCAGGACTGGTTTTTAAAATATGAATTACAGACCGTACCCGGTGTTTCCGAAGTGGTGACGATTGGCGGTATGGTCAAACAATATCAGGTGGTTCTCGACCCGGATAGCTTACGTGCTTACAACTTGCCGTTAGTAAGAATCAGACAGGCAATCCAGCGTGGCAACCAGGAAACCGGTGGTTCAGTTATCGAGATGTCTGAAGCAGAATACATGGTGCGCGCAACCGGATATGTGGATGAACTTGATGACCTGCGCCATATTCCACTGGGTGTTAATGAGCAGGGCACGCCCATCCTGTTAAAAGATGTTGCACAGATTCGTCTTGGGCCACAGTTGCGTCGAGGGGCAGCTGAACTTGATGGTGAGGGTGAAGTGGTCGGCGGTGTTATTGTCATGCGTTATGGTGAGAATGCGTTAACTACCATCAACCTTGCCAAAGAGAAACTCGCCGAGTTGTCGCGAAGTTTGCCTGACGGTGTAGAGATCGTAGAAACCTATGACCGCTCCGCTTTAATCAAACGTGCCGTTACCACGCTCAACGGGAAACTGGTTGAAGAATTTATTGTTGTTGCACTGGTGTGTGCATTATTTCTTTTTCATCTGCGCTCGGCGCTGGTCATCGTCCTTTCATTGCCCGTCGGTATATTCGCGGCATTTATCGTGATGGAGCGAATGGGGATTAATGCAAACATCATGTCATTAGGTGGTATAGCGATCGCCATTGGTGCCATGGTTGATGCCGCCATCGTGATGATAGAAAACGTGCACAAACATATGGAGCGGACTGAAGTCACTGACGAAAATCGCTGGCAGATGATACGTGAAGCATCGAAAGAAGTCGGACCGCCGCTGTTCTTTTCATTGCTCATAATCACCTTGAGTTTTTTACCGGTGTTTACACTGGAAGCACAGGAAGGCCGTATGTTTGCACCGCTTGCCTATACTAAAACCTTTGCCATGGCCGCTGCCGCCGGTTTGTCAGTGACGCTGGTGCCGGTGTTGATGGGGTATTTTATTCGCGGGCATGTGACACCTGAGCATAAAAATCCGGTTAATCGAGTATTGATTGCAACCTATAGGCCCTTTATAAACCTGGTGCTGAGTGTGCCAAAAACAGTTTTGTCGGTTACCTTGTTAATAGTGGTTATTGGCCTGTGGCCGCTTAGTCAATTGGGCTCAGAATTTATGCCGGATCTTGATGAGGGTGATCTGTTGTATATGCCCAGTACTTTCCCTGCTGTGTCCGTTGGCAAAGCGCAGCAACTACTGCAACAAACGGATAAGTTGATAAAAACTGTGCCCGAAGTGAAACGTGTTTTTGGTAAGGTCGGTCGTGCAGAAACGGCGACTGACCCGGCACCCTTAACCATGATCGAAACAACCATCCTGCTCAAACCAAAAGATGAATGGCGTGAGGGAATGACCATGGACAAGCTTAAAAAAGAACTAAATGAGCTGGTTCAGTTTCCGGGGCTGACCAATGCCTGGGTCATGCCGATTAAAAACCGTATCGACATGTTGGCGACCGGAATCAAAACACCGGTGGGTATCAAAGTCGCAGGGCCTGATCTAAATAAGATTCAGGAAATCGGCAAACAGATCGAAAAAGTGTTGAATGATGTTCCCGGTACAGTGTCGGTGTATTCAGAAAGGGTTGCCGGCGGGCGATACGTGACCGTCGACATCAAGCGTCGTGAAGCAGCACGTTTTGCATTGAATATTGCCGATATTCAGGAAGTGGTGCGTACAGCGCTCGGCGGCATGCGCGTCGCCATGACAGTAGAAGGGCTTGAGCGTTATCCTATCAATGTACGTTACCCGCGTGACGTGCGCGATTCACTGGAAAAATTACGAAACCTGCCTGTGGTCACCCCCTCAGGTGCACGTATACCTTTAGCAGAAGTGGCTGATATTCGTATCGAAAATGGACCGGGGTTGATCAAAACCGAAAATGCCCGGCTTAACGGCTGGATTTATATCGATATCGAAGCGCGGGATCTGGGTTCATACGTGCAACAGGCGCAACAGGTTGTTGCTGAAAGAGTCAAACTGCCAGCGGGTTATTCTATTTCCTGGTCTGGTCAGTACGAGTTTATGGTACGTGCAGTAGAAAGACTGACAACAGTGGTGCCGATAACGCTGGTGATCATCGTACTTTTACTCTACCTTAATTTTCGTAACCTGACTGAAGTTGCAATTATTATGGGGACCTTACCCTTGGCTCTGGTTGGTGGTTTCTGGCTTCTGTATCTACTTGATTACAATATGTCGGTTGCCGTGGGTGTTGGTTTCATAGCGTTATCCGGTGTATCTGTAGAGATCGGCGTAATCATGCTGGTTTATCTAAATCAGGCACTGGAAAAACATCGCATCGCTGCTGAAAAATCAGGCAACAAATTCACAGTAGATGGGGTGCGCGCTGCAGTTGTTGATGGTGCACTGTTAAGGGTGCGCCCCATCATGATGACGGTGGCTGCAATCATTGCAGGTTTGTTACCGATCATGTTTGGTGGAGGAACAGGTTCCGAAGTGATGCGCCGGATCGCTGCACCGATGGTTGGGGGTATGGTCAGTGCAACGCTGTTAACGCTGATCGTTATTCCGGCGGTATTTTTGATCTGGAAGAGTATGGGTTTAAAGAAGGATTAATCTTTAGCGCTAATAAAAAACGGTATTTAACGGGTTAAAATATAAACAAATGTTACTTAACTTACCTTATATCGCCTAAAACCTACCGTTTATTTTGATGATTAAGCGATATCTTATATTTTTATAATGCTGCTTAGCGGCTTTTATACTAATAACTAATTGTTTTTATTAGTAATAATAAACATGTGATCCTTCGGTATGGCGGCCACACATAAGATGGCACGTCATTTTCTCCTCAGAATACAAAAGTGATTTCTGCTTGCTATAATCAGTCTATAAGTGGTTGCTAACTTATTAATTTTATTTAAGTTTTACCGCATTATAAAAAATAATAAGAACAAATATTACGTCAACAATTGATTAGCCAGACGATAGCGTCGTCACTAAATATCGAAAAGTTTTCCACCTGTAGCAAGACATTGATGCAACGTTAATACATGCACGATAATCTTGTTGTATATCGTGAAGATTTTAAAAATCTTTCTGACTGATGGACTTAGCTAATTTACCGCTGACTGTAATAAAGTAAGGGAACTTTAAACGTTGAGCGATAAAGTAAAATTTTCACGTCGATTAAAAACTTATAACCCTATACAGATATTAAGAAGTATACAGGTATTAATAAGTAATCTGTTTGCACCTTCTTTTCTATGGTCGGTTGTTAAATCTTTTTTCTCTCGTAATGTCGACATCAAAAGGATGCCGAAGACGGAATCATCTTGTTTTA
>DAOWFN010000119.1 GCA_030637945.1 Gammaproteobacteria bacterium | reverse complement strand
TAGGCCGGGATAAGGCTTTGCCGTTCCCGGCAGTTGGTGCAACAAATGCCCGCAACGTACCTTATGCAGGCCTACATTTTTTTAATATAAATATTTTTAGGGCTTTTAATTTGCGTTTATTCGCGTTCATTTGCGGAAAAAGTTGTTTTTACTGTATGGGAATTACTGGCCGGAAAACGACCGTAGTAATTAACAGTTGCCTTTCTTTCTTTGACCGGGAGGGCAAAAGTAATCTTTATTGTGTCCTCTGGCAGGTGGCCTGTAATCATAAGACGGGTACCCTCTTTGATAATGACGTCGAGATTCTCTATATTCATAACGGGGATAATCTCTGTGTTCGTAGCGAGGGTAATCTCTATGTTCATAGCGAGGGTACTCTCGATGCTCATAACGAGAGTTATCTCTGTACTCATAACGTGGAGGGTATCTGTAGTAATCGCGCTCGCGTCTATCATTTTCTCTGGCAATTGCAGCGCCTGTTGCGCCACCTAATGCACCACCAAGAATTGCACCATCTCGGCCTCCGAGTTCATTGCCTATGGCCGCACCGGCTGCACCTCCAATGGCGCCACCGAGGGCAGCATCAGCAGTAGAGTCTGCAAAGCTTTGCTGGCTGATTAATAATAGAGTGCTCGAAATGATAAGTGTTTTTATCGTCATGAAATCACCCTGGAATAAATTATGTTGAATAGTGACAGTTTATTTTTCTTCATATATTAAGAATTATAGTAGAGAGCAAAAATTTAACAAAATCAAGCTCGATCAGTCTGATATAGTAGCTTTCATTATATTATATTACCTTTCCGCCAATACAAACCACCTGCAGTCGTCGCTGTTAAGGCAAGTATAAATACAACGACACCCGTGGTTGTCAAACTGGAATTTTCCATCGCGGAATACATCATGCCGCCAGCTGTAATCACGCCGACAGCGATACAATGAGGTATTACTCTTTCGATGGCAACATTTGCTGTGATGTAACCACCGATAAACATCGTCACCACAAAAAGAGGGATGCCAATTAAATATCTGAAAGCACCACCGATCTCATTTAATACCGGGTAACCTTTTGCCAACGCGTTATAACCCACAGCAACAAAAATAAACGCCAATTGCATAAATAAAATAACAATAATGATAAACGCGCAGCCTGCGACAATAGCTTTTATACTCTTCATCAATAGACTCTCTTATTACATCATTGGATAGATTGAACAGAACTACTACAATAAACTTTTTCCAGCTTCTCGCCTTCCCTTTGCTTATCCATACAAGTCTGCCAATCAGAAACGGCTGAAATCTGTACTGTATCTGCTCTGAAGTAAACCAGATAAAAATTTCGAATTCTGCTGGAATTTGAAGCGTGGCCAAATTCAGAGAATTGCAAATTACTTTTTATACAGCGGCTTTCTATTACCGGGATTTTTGAAGCGGAAAACACATTATCGACCATCAAAGATTTTTGCTGACACTGCTCCAGCGTTTCAGTATTAACAAAAGAAGCATTGATATCACCTACACCGTTTTGCGTAAGTGTTATAAGTAGAAAAAATGTTTTCACGACATAAGAATCACTTCACACCTTTACCAATTAAATAACTGCTGTATTCTTTGTCGGTGCCATTGATGTGTTTTATCAACCAGTCCTTGAGGTATTCCGCAGCATTACTCATTGCGGCATCATGATCCTGCTCGTACTCAGCAAGCACTTCACGCACTTTATTAAACATCTTTTCGTGCTGCTCCTTGTGTGCTGCAAAACCAGGATAATCATTATCTCGCATTAAACCTTCTTCATAGGTGAAATGCGTTTTTGTGTAGTCGACAAGTTCGTCCAGTGCTTCACGTTCAAATTGTTCGCCCGTCGAATAGTCAACCGCTGTCTGCAACTGGTTAATCAGATTCAACAATTTTTTGTGTTGCTGATCGATGGAATCAATGCCGACGCTGTAATCATCTTTCCATTCAACAAACTGGTTTGATGCCAATTTTTTATGAACGAATGGAATAACTACCAATATTGCTATCAGAGTCCATGTGATCGGGCTGGTAGGACCTGCAAGCAGTCCCAGTATCGCACCTACGACCAGTGTCAGAATAAGCAACGATACACCGAACATACACATTTTTTTATTCCGGCACATATTTTTTTTCATGCAATTTGTTCCTTATAAAACGATTAGTTGAAGACATTATTCTGATTACCCGCACACGATACTACGTAATGCAGACAACGACTAGCACATTGTAGTCGTAAGCTGATACAAACCAAAATGATCTGTGTCAAATCCATAGCAAAAAATAGAACGGCACCAGAGAATATCCGGCAAACCGCCGTACAATCAGGCTGTTCAGTATGCCCTGCAATTTACGATAAACGACTATACGCAACATTTAACTGAGTTACAGACAACATCAGCATAGCTTGACCTAAATCAATGACATATAGGCCCAAGCAATCCAATATCATCAACACCTGAGCCTTTTTGAAAAAATCAATTTTCTGTAAAAGGCGACGGCGCTTATAGGCAGATTCAGGAGGCAGATATCGATGACTAAAAAAGGCTTTGTATCACTGGTTGGCGCCGGCCCAGGCGACGTTGATCTGATGACCGTTAAAGCGGTACGTTTACTTCAGCAAGCCGATGTTGTTGTTTATGACCGTCTCGTATCTGCTGATATTCTAAGCCTGATCCCAGCCGGTGTCAGCCGTATTTCCGTTGGCAAAGAAGTCGGTAACCATTGCGTTCCGCAAAAACAGATCAATGAAATCATCGTCAACCTGGCAAAAGCCGGTCGTAAAATCGTACGACTCAAAGGCGGTGACCCCTATATGTTTGGCCGCGGCGGTGAAGAAGTTCTGGCACTAAAAAAACACGATATAACTTTTGAAGTTGTGCCCGGCATTACTGCTGCATCTGGCTGTAGTTCCTACAGCGGCATCCCGCTGACACATCGCGGTATGAGTCGCAGAGTACAGTTTATTACCGGTCATTTTAATAACGGTGAGCCACTTGATCTCAACTGGAAATCCATCGCTGATCCAGATTCTACAATTGTCATCTATATGGGACTTTCAAACCTGCCACTGGCAGTGCATTCATTGATCGATGCTGGACTGCCAGCTTCGACACCTGCTGCCGCTGTTCAAGATGGAACAACAGAGTCTCAACAGCGTGTGATTACCACACTCGAACAATTGAACGACGCTATACACCAACAACAGATGAAAGCGCCAGTAATGATCATCATCGGTGAAGTGGTATCGCTTGCTGATGAACTTGACTGGTTTCAGTCATCACTCGAAGAAAAACGGCTTGCAGAAAGCCAACTTGAAGAGAGCGACCTGCATGAGAAAAATGCTCTTCAAAACTAGTTTTCCAGAATGTGTTTTTCTGGGCATCACTCTTCTGGCTACGCAGTCTGCCATAGCTGGGACCGCTTTATCGGAAGTAACTTCTGTGCGTCAAAATGAGCTGATGTATTTTCTTAAACATGATTGTGGCTCCTGCCACGGCATGACACTAAAAGGTGGCCTTGGCCCGGCATTGCTGCCTGAGACATTATCAGGAAAATCCAAAGAGTACCTGGTAACAACGATTTTAGAAGGTCGTACAAACACAGCGATGCCACCATGGAAAAGCATGCTAAGCCGCAACGATGCGATGTGGATTACAGAGCAGTTACAGAGCGGCAGCATCATGCAGACCAAACTAGCTAAGGGCGCGAAGTAATGCTTCGATCTATCTTACTCATCATCGCTTTTGTATTGTCACAAAATGCTGGTGCACGTGGCACCGGCGATCTTGGTATCGTGATCGAACGGGCTGATGGCAGCGTACAGATCATCGAGACCAGCACCAACTCCAGCCTGGGCAGGATCGAAGGACTAGGTGATCTATCGCACGCCTCCGCCGTATATTCACGTGACGAACAATTTGCCTACATCTTCGGTCGTGATGGCGGCTTAACAAAAATCGATATCGTTAATAAAAAGATCATCAAACGCATCATGCAATCGGGCAACAGTATTGGCGGTGCTATCTCACAGGATGGTCGCCTGATAGCTGTATCAAATTACAAACCCGGCGGTGTGAAAATTTTTGATGCCGAAACATTAGCGCTGGTCGCTGATATTCCAGCAACTTATGGCAACGATGGTCTGCTTTCCAAAGTGATCGGACTGGTTGATGCACCGGGACAGAAATTTATTTTCAGCCTGTGGGATGGCGATGAGATCTGGGTAGCTGACCTGTCCGACAGCAGTAAACCCAAAATCACAAAGTTTAAAAACATCGGCAGAAATCCCTATGATGCATTGATCACACCGGATGGCCGTTATTATATCGCCGGTCTGTTTGGTGAAGACGGCATGGCGATGCTTGACCTCTGGAATCTCGATGCCGGTGTAAAACGTATTCTTGACGGCTATGGCAAAGGCGAGAAGAAACTGCCCGTTTACAAGATGCCACACCTCGAAGGCTGGGCGATAGCTGGTCACTTTGCTTTCGTACCCGCCGTTGGTCGCCACGAAGTGCTGGTAATCAATACACTGGACTGGACTGAAGCCGGACGCATCAAAGTACATGGTCAGCCGGTTTTTGTTATGGCGCGTCCCGACGGTCGTAACATCTGGGTTAACTTCGCCGTACCCAATAACGATACATTACAGGTGATCGATACCCAGTCACTGAAAATCATTAAGACACTGACGCCCGGCAAAGGGGTATTACACATGGAATTCGAACCACGCGGTGGACAGGTGTGGGCATCAGTACGCGATGAAGATCGCCTGGCAGTATTTAATACAGAAACTTTTGAACAACTGGTAACGTTTGACGCGAAGAAGCCCAGTGGCATCTTCTTTACATCACGCGCACATCGTATCGGCTTATAACAGAGAACATGTAACACAGGTCTAAAACTATGGCAGATTCAATTAACGATTTCTCACCACTGGAACAGCACTTGTTGAATGACTATCAGCGCGATATGTCATTATCAGTGACACCCTATGCAGACATGGCAAAACAGCTAGGTGTGAGTGAAGAAAAAGTTTTACAGAGCATAAAGTCACTGCAGGAACGCGGCGTCATCAGCCGTGTCGGTCCGGTATTTCGACCCAACAGAATCGGCGTCAGTACACTGGCGGCAATGGCCGTACCTGAACATGATCTGGAATGTGTCGCTCGTATCATCAGCGCCTTTCCTGAAGTAAACCACAACTATGAACGCGAACACGAATACAACATCTGGTTCGTGGTTACAGCGTCCAGCAAAGAGCATCTGGATATCGTATTACATGAGATCGAACAGCACGCCGAATATCCATTGATGTCACTGCCGATGCTGGATGACTACTTTATCGACCTGGGTTTTAAACTAAAGACAAGCGCCCTGAGATGAGACAGCGATCATGAGCACAGTTGAATTAAATAAAAATGTCATACAGATAACCGCTGAAGACAGAGCCCTGATCAAAGCAGTAGAGCGTGGCCTGCCCGTTGCCAGCCGCCCCTATGCTGAAATAGCAAAACAGCTGGGCACTACAGAACAGGATGTTATCTCACGACTTCAACATCTAATGGATAACGGTGCCATCAAACGTTATGGTGTTGTAGTGCGTCACAAAGAACTGGGTTATACCGCTAATGGCATGGTGGTATGGGACGTGCCTGATGACAGGGTCGAAGAACTCGGCATGTGCATCGGCAAATATTCCTGCGTCACCCTCAGCTATCGCCGCCCTCGTCGCCTGCCCGACTGGTCATACAATCTGTTCACCATGGTGCATGGCAGCGACCGTGAAGAAGTGACAAGAAAAGTGGCAGAAATCGTTGAGAGCTGCGGCTTACAAAATATCGAACATACCATTTTATTCAGCACGCGACGCTTCAAACAACGCGGCGCCAGTTATACAGAAAAAAATTATACACCTGCAGCTGAGCAGAAAACAGCAAATAACAAATCCGCAAAACTTCGTCTGGTTAAATAATTTAACGTTATGCGAGCAACCGACTTAAAACCATCAGGCATCGAACTATCAGGGCTGGAACGCGCCTTTATCAACAATTTTCAGGGCAACTTTCCTCTGCAGGAGCATCCCTTCCTGAGCGTTGCAGAACAACTTAACTGCTCAGAAAATGAGCTTATAGAAACAGTTAAAGAATTAAAAAATAAAAAAATACTGACTCGCTTTGGGCCTTTGTATGACGCTGCAAAACTCGGTGGCGGACTAACTCTGGCCGCTATTTCCGTACCACAGGAAAGATACGAAATCGTAACCGAACTGGTTAACACGTATCCGGAAGTCGCACACAATTACAAACGCGAACATGAACTTAACATGTGGTTTGTACTGGCGACAGAAACGCCAGAGGAACTGGCTCAGATTCTTTCTTCGATCGAAAAAACCACTGGACTGACAGTATATAATTTCCCCAAACTACAGGAATTTTATATCGGTCTATGGCTGCACTTATCCGCCAACGGTAAACACACTACGATCCCTGTACCTGATCCCACGGACCAACAAGCCGGTAACCAGCTTAGCAACGAGAGCAATCTTCTTGATAATATAGACAGGAAGCTGATCAGCGTCACGCAATCAGGCTTCCCTATAGAACACAGCCCTTATCAAACCATTGCAAACAATATCGGCATCACCCAGGATGATGTTATACAACGACTGGAAAAATTGTTATCAAACGGCATTATCCGTCGCATCGGCGCTGTGCCTAACCACTATAAACTTGGCCTGACTGCAAATGGTATGACGGTCTGGGATGTGAACGACGATAAACTTACCGAACTGGGAAACATTATCGGCCAGCTGGATTTTGTCAGCCACTGTTACCAGCGTCCCCGGCATCTGCCCATGTGGCGCTACAATCTGTTCGCCATGGTGCATGGTACCAATCAGGACGAAGTTCACGAAAAAGTAAAACAGATTGAAAAGTTACTGGGTAAAAACTGCATGGC
>DAOWFN010000077.1 GCA_030637945.1 Gammaproteobacteria bacterium | reverse complement strand
TAAAAAAGCATTAAAAGATTTTTTTCCACAGATGAACGCAGATAAACACAGATATTTAAAAGCTTAAAAAACGTATTCTGTTAGCTTCGCCGCAGGCGAAAGCTAAAAAGATATCTGTGTTCATCTGCGTTTATCTGTGGAAAAAAATCTTTTAATGCTTTTTTAGGAGTCTGAAAAGGGTCGGTATCACCAATTCAGTTTTAATTACCGAATATCCGTTTATTGAGACGATGAGCGTCAGGCTATAAAGAATTTAATATTTAAAGCCGTCGGATGAGGTTTGAGCTACTACTTTTAATTGTATTTCTATAGCAAATTTTCAAAGATCTCATTTAAAAACAAAAGACCTTCGCCATTCTTACTATAAACCGTAACCCTGTAAGTTGATGATAGGCACATATTTTGTTCAGTGGCTTAAAGCAAAAGCTCAAACAAAAAAACCAATACTATGAGTATTAATACTTCCTACTATTACGCAAACTGCCACTAATACTAACGCTTTAGCGGACTGACATTATTGTCATGCTGACATTAGAGCAATTTTCACATATTAATAATTTTTTGCCTATACTCCTTAGACACAATATAAGTTAGAAGCAATACAAGGTTGTACGGGGTGAGGGACGCATGTCAGAAGTTGTAAAAACACACATATTAATCGTTGATGATTCGGCAACGATACGCAAGGTCATTGAAAAACACCTTGGTGAAGCTTATGCCGTTAGTCACGCCAGCAATGGGCAGGAAGCATGGGAATTAATACAGTTCGACGATTCTATTTCACTTGTTTTTGCAGATATGCACATGCCTGTCATGAATGGCATGATGTTATTAAAGCAGATTAGAAGTTCAGAATGCAGCGGTATTTCAAGTCTACCGGTAATTATGATTACTGGACACGAAGATACCGACGTAGCCAAGCAGATTTCGTACACCATGGGTGCTACCGACTTCATCAGTAAACCATTTTCATCCATAGACATATTAAGCCGTGCTGGCTCTTATACGAAACTAACTAGGGAAATAGCCACTCTGGAAGAGAATGTTACCCATGACAATTTGACCAATTTATTAAATAAAAGAGGGCTACAAGAAATCGGCGACAGAGAAATTTCAAGTTCACATCGCCATCAACACGGACTCTCTATTGTCGTTATGCAGATAAAAAACAGTGATGAACTAGCCTCAAAATTTTGCAAGACAATCGTCCAACAAATAACGGTTTCAATCGCTGGTCATATAAAAAAATCGCTACGCGATGAAAATGTATTAGCTCATTTTGGTTCAGGGCAATTTGCAATATTGCTTCCCATGACCAAGGCATTTAAAGCGCATATTATAGCATTACGCATTCAACAGGCCATCGATAAGCTGGTGTTTAAAATTGAAGGCGATGCAGTAAAAATTAAATTGGGTGTAGGGCTAAATTCTAATGAGAACTGTAGTCATGATATAACATTTACAGAGTTATGCTTGCCAGCCGAAAAAGCAGCAAATGCATCATTGCAACATAACACTTGTAAAATCATCAGACGTGATGAGTTGATACATAAGAAGCAAGACTCTGAAAAATACAAAAAATCTTATCCTGGCGACGAAGAGCAGGTGGATTCTAGTGGTTACTCAGCAACAGATTCAGAAAGCTCTGATGTGGCAACCCAAAACGATTTCATGCCAGAAATCTTAAATGGTGATTTTGAAAAAATCCCTACACACCATATTGCAAACCTGATCAAACCTATGGAATCATTTTTAAATTATGCGTACGGCCACATTCAGCCGCAGGAAAAAAATTAGATGGGTTAGAAGTTATTGATAAGGCCGTAACAAAAAGGCACTACTTTTAAATTTACCATGCGGCAATATGAAGTGTTTTCTGAGTATCATCTACCCTTTTTATAAATCAATTGGTAGTTTAGCTAATCGCCAACGTAGTAACAAAAACATCAAGCACTAAGACACGCACAGGACTGCATTAACCAGTTTTGGCTTTATTAATCTGCCCAATAATTTTTTAAAATAACAAACATAAATATACAGAAACATCATTATGGAACAAAAAGTAAATATCCCGTATTTAAAGATAGGCATGTACATATCAAATCTTGATAGACCATGGATTGACACGCCATTTCTGTTAGAAGGGTTTCATATAGAAACAGAAAAAGACATCACTACTCTAAGTAAATATTGTTCGTTTGTTTATATCGATACAAATCGAGGTATAGCATCTACTAATATAATAGAAAAAGCCAGCTCTAAAGTTCAGCATTATCTCGAGCGCTTTTTACAGGGCGGCAAGAAAAAAATTAAATACGAAGTTAAAACTCCTACAAAAAAAGAAATCCCTAAAGCAAAAACGGCTATAGAAAGTGCGACAAAGTCTATCGCCAGCATCATGAAGAACATAAAAGAAGGGGGTGATATAAATATTGGCAGCATTGAGGGTGTCGTAGATCCTATCCTTAGCAGTGTCGTCAGAAACCCTGAAGCCTATATGTGGCTTTCAATGATGAAGGGAACAAGTGATTATTCATACTCACACTCGATTAATAACTGCGCATTAGCTATCGTCTTTGGCAGACATTTAGGCATACCCAAGGAAGAGTTAAAAATACTTGCTATTGGCTTATTGATGATGGATGTGGGTAATGTTCTCATCTCTAAAGAAATATTAAATAAACCTGGGAGATTATCAGATGGAGAATACAAGATCATGCAGACACATGTTGAACATGGTGTTGATATCTTAAAAAAGATTAAAGGGATGCCCGGAGATGCCATTACTATCGCGTTAACGCATCATGAGCGCTTTGATGGCAATGGTTATCCATCCAGGCTATTAGGTACGCACATACCTGTTTATGGTCGAATCGCAGCAATTATTGACTGTTACAATGCCATGACAAGCGACAGAGCTTTCAATTCAGCTAAATCAGCATATAGCGCTTTGCAGGATATGTATAACTGGCGCGGTACATCATTTCAGCCGGAGTTAGTCGAGCAATTTCTGCAATGTATGGGTGTCTATCCAACAGGAACAGTTATTGAAATGACGAATGGTGAAGTTGGTATAGTTATTTCACAAAATTCAACACGAAGAATGCGACCAAAGATAATGCTGTTGTTAGACGAGAATAAAAAGCATTTGCTGGAATACAGGACTGTTGATCTAACAAAAGAGTTTAAAGATTCGAGCGGTTACCCTCTAAACATACGCAGAGGTTTAGATCCTGGTGAATGCGGGATAGATCCAACAGAATATTATCTATAGGTTGCGCCCCGGATTATCAATGGAATCACGTCAAAAATTTTTTAAGAGCATATCTTCGCAAGTTAATACCAGCGATAAAAATACAGCCTTTTTAATCATAAAAATATGTCAGTTTAAAGAGATAAATATGACATATGGTTTTGCCAGAGGCGACATACTCCTTGAGCACGTGCTCAATAAATTAAAATCAATATTACGGCCAACAGATGTGGTAGGACGAATTGGCAACAATGAATTTGGTCTATTGCTGCCAGCATTAAACAACACATCACACGCTTTATTAGCAGCAAATAAAATTATTTCTTGCTTTAAAGACGCCATTACTATTGGTGGCGCATCAATATCTCCGAAGATAGTTGTGGGAATAGCTGTAAAACCTGACCATGGTGATACATTAGAAAAATTATTGCATGCGGCCAGTTTGGCTCTGCAGTTAGCAGAAAGTAAGAACGAAGATTATCTGTTATATCAGACATCAACTGATGATGAGATACTGCCGCCAGGTCTGATGCTGGAAAATGAGATCCAGACCGCGCTTGAAGATGGTGAGTTTAATTTGTTTTGTCAGCCAAAAATAAATTTAGCCAGCAGAAAGCTTTATGGTGGTGAATCGCTGATTCGCTGGAACAATAAAAAATATGGGTTTGTAAACACGCAGTATTTTATCGATGTTTTAGAGAGCAGTAACTCATTAATGCCAGTGACGAATTGGGTATTAAATGGTGCTTTAAGACAATGTGTTCGATATCAGGAAATACTCCCTGAGTTCACAATTGCTGTTAACCTGCCGCCGCCTTTATTAATAGATAATGAGATCGTTAATGTTATTTCAAATGCTGTAGGTACCTGGTCTGTCCGTCCATCGTCTTTAATGCTAGAAGTTACTGAGGGCGCGATGATGACAGACCCAAAGAAGAGCATGGAGATACTTCATGAATTTCATCAGCACGGATTTGGAATATCTATTGATGATTTTGGCACAGGGTACTCATCGTTGGCTTATTTAAAAAATCTTCCGGCCAATGAAATTAAAATTGATAAATCTTTCGTAATGAATATGGCAAACGATAAAAAAGATGCAAACATCGTAAAAGCTGCAGTAGATCTTGCGCATAACTTAGATTTAAAAATCGTTGCGGAAGGCGTTGAAGATGAAAAGACACTCGACTTGTTGTCTGCTATAGGCTGTGATTATGCGCAGGGATACTATATAGCTAAACCTATGTCATATGATGATCTTGTCGTCTGGATGAAAGACAGCACATGGTGTTGATAGATATTTTTGGCTATAGTAAAACTCATGGTGGTTCGCCAGTTCAACTTTAGTTACTGAAGGTCAATTTATTAAAAGGCTGAATGTCAGTTATAAAGAGTTTAATGTTTAAAGCTGTCGGATAAGGTTTGAGCTGCTACATTTAATTATATTTCTATAACAAATTTTCAAGGATTTCATTTAAAAACAAAAAACCTTTGTCGGTAGTATAGATTTTGTTTTTATCTAAAACTAATAATGACGAATCTATATTTTCTACTGCCTGTTTTAATATATCGAAATCCAGTCCGGTATTATTTTTGAAAGTCTGTATGCTGCTGCCCGTCCTAAGACGGAGCGCATTGAGTAAAAATTCGAATACGACATCCTGTTGAGTCAGTTCCTGACTGCCTGAGATGGCATCACCTTTTAGCGTTTCTTCAATATATTGTTGCGGCTGTCGATGTTTCCATCGGCGAATGATTCTTAAATTATCATCTTCTGATGCTGTGCTTGATTTCCCATGCGCGCCGGCACCGATACCAATGTAGTCGCCAAAATTCCAGTAATTCAAATTATGTGTGCATTGCATGTCATGCTTTGCATACGCAGATATTTCATATTGCTGGTATCGGTTGCCCGCCAGCAAGTTATGGCATTGTGTCTGCATTTCCCAGATCAAGTCATTTTCAGGGAGCACAGGTGTGTGTTTATGGAAGTAAGTATTCTCTTCGATGGTGAGTTGATAATGTGAGATATGCGGAACGTCAAATTCGCAGGCCATGGTTACATCATCCAATGCCTGTTGCACAGTTTGTTGTGGTAATCCAAACATAAGATCCAGATTGATGTTTTCGAAGCCTGCATTTTTTGCGGTTTCGATAGCGCTTAATGCCTGCTTGTTATCGTGGATGCGACCCAGACTTTCTAGATGTGTTTGATTAAAACTTTGTATGCCAATAGATAAGCGATTAACGCCTGCTTGCCTGAAGTCATTAAACTTATCCTGTTCAAAAGTTCCAGGGTTGGCTTCGAGTGTAACCTCGATATTATTAAACTTAAAAAGATCTTCTGCCCGTGTGATTACCTGATGTATAGCCTCTGCTGAAAATAAGCTGGGTGTGCCGCCACCAAAGAAGATGCTGCTTAGTCTACGATCTCGATTATTTTCATGTTCATTTTCCAAATCGAGCAACAGTGCTTCGACATATTTTTTTTCATCGAAGGAGTCATTTTTTTCATGTGAATTAAAGTCACAGTAGGGGCATTTTTTTATGCACCAGGGGACGTGTACATAAAGGCTTAAAGGTATGTCGTTTTGCACGGAGGTTACTGGCAATAAAAAAGAGGCATAACCTTAACAGCTATGCCTCTTTCTATATAGCTTTAGAGTGAGTCGGGATGGCGATTTACTCAGGAGATGTTATCCTTGTTGCAAGCCGCATTGCAGGTTGCCAGGTACAGCAACATCTATGCGTGCTGGCGGATCCAGTACTAAAGCGTCCATGATGGCAACAAACTCCTGTTCCGATCGGTTATTGCCAAGGCGTGGATTAAAAATTTTCTCCCTGCCAATGGTGCTCGATGTAAAACCATGGTAATCGTGTCCTGGAAATACGACAGTTTCATCATCCAAAGTAAATAAATTTTGCACTATCGAATGATAGAGAGTCCTGGCGTCACCGGATTGAAAATCCGTTCGACCACAGCCACCGATTAATAAGGCATCGCCAGTAAATACAGCTGTGTCTATGCGATAACTTATATCTGTATCTGTGTGGCCGGGCGTGTATATAATATTTATACTCTCGTCGCCCAGTTTTATTATGTCGTCATCAGATAATAAAATATCTGCACAATCTGACTTGCTGTTCTTATGTACGGCTGCCTGACTGCCAAGTTCGTCTCTTAATAAACCAGAGCCGGTTACATGGTCTGCGTGTATATGTGTTTCCAGCGTGTATTCAAGTTTTAGGTCTAGCTGCTTGATAAATTTAATATCACGCTTAACTTGCTCTTTAACTGAATCGATCAGTGCGGCATGTTTTGTTTTTTCGTCCCACAGCAAATAACTATAAGTACTCGTAGCGGGGTCAAATAATTGTTCTATCTTCATTTTTAGTCCCACTGTGTAATTATTTGATTAATGGCAGTGTTGGTACTGATGTATGCCACCTATGTTTGTCACTTTGGTGAAACCCAATCCGGTCAGTATTTTTTCAGCCATAACTGCGCGAGCACCCGCTCGGCAATACACCAGAACGTGATCGTTCTTATCAAGGTGCTCATCGGCCAATATCGGTAAAATCGCTAAGGGGATATTTTTCGCATCAGGCAATGCGCCGTAGTGAAATTCATCGGTCGTACGGACATCGAGCAGAGTTGCACCGTTTTGCATTGTTAGACGAATATCGTCGCATGTTAAATTAGCCATTATTTTTTATCTTTAAGATTTGCTTTTAGCTGGTTGTTTAATACGGTTAAACGAATAACGGCAATCGTTAAAATAATACCAATGGTTAAAATTGAATAGGTCATTGTATCAAAGATCATGACTATCTCCTTTTACTGTTAATGTAATATATTAGTATAGTCTAATATTATAAAGTTCAATGGTTTTTTATCAAAAAAATGGGAAATATTGATGTTTTTTGTCTGGATTGTTGCTGTGTAGGGCGTAAGGAGAGGTTTAGAATTTAAAAAAACGTAATATATATCAATAATTTAGCGATAAAATAATTGTAATTATCACTAAAGGTGCAAATTTTTGGTAAAAAGTTCGCGCTGAATTAGTCGTTTATTGTGCTGATTGATCTGAATTCGACATAATAACGGGGTGTCGAATGAGATAGAGGATAAGGAAAATGGCGGGGATACCGATGAGCGCGGTGTATATGAAAAATTGCACAAAACCAAATGCATCAACAATTTCACCGGAGAATCCGCCGATAAATTTGGCAGGCAATAGCATCAAAGAGCTAAACAATGCGTACTGTGTGGCAGTGTATGCGCGGTTGGTCAGGCTCGATAAATAGGCGATAAATGCGGAGCCTGCAAGTCCGCCGCTTAAGTTGTCGGCACCGATAACAACCGCAAGATAATATGTATTGGCAGGCAGCAATGCGAGAACGGCAAATAATAAATTTGTTGCCATCACCAGGATTGCGCCGAGTAGAAGAATGGGCATAACGCCATAGCGAATGACCAGCATGCCGCCAAAAATAGCACCCATGATGGTGATAATAGGGCCGATGGTTTTTGTTACCAGGCCAATTTGCAGGTCACTGTAGCCAATATCAACATAAAGCGGGTTTGCCATGATGCCCATGGTGATATCACTGATTCGGAACAGCCCGATAAACAATAAGATAATCAGTGCGTATTTACCGTTACGGATAAAGAAATCGGTGAAGGGGCAGATCACCGCACCAGTAATCCAGGCATAAATTTCGCGCAGACTTTTCGGCAGATGTGCAGATCGTTCTAGAAACTGAATAACTTTTTCTTCCTGTTTCCAGGTGTTGCGTGAAATGACATGTTCGGGTTCAGAGATAATGAGTGTGGTAATAATACCTATGCACATGCACATAGCGAGTATGGTGTACGCCAGTGACCATGAATAATAATGTGCGATAGTGAAAGCACCGCCGCCGGCCAGTAACATACCGAGTCGATAGCCGGTCTGGTAAGTAGCCGCCATCGCACCCTGTGTTTCAACCGGCATCGCTTCGATCCGCCAGGCATCGATAGCGATGTCTTGCGTGGCAGATGAAAATGCCACTAAAAGTGCAGAGTAAACCAGAATGGCCAATTGAGCATGCGGGTTACTGCCAGCCATTAATAACAGACCACAAACAATGCCGACTTGTGCGAGCAGCATCCAGCTGCGACGCTGGCCGAACACGGGATGTAACAGAGGAAGTTTTAAATGGTCGACCAGTGGCGACCAGATAAATTTAAGGCCATACAATAGAGCGACCCAGCTGATATGACCGATGGTACTTTTGTCGATGCCTTCGCGGGCCAGCCAGCCTGATAGAGTGCCAAACACCAGTAGTAGAGGCAGCCCTGCAGAAAAACCTAAAAACAACATCGCCAATACGCGCGGCTGACGATAGGCGCTTAATGCTTCAATCCAGCTTTTGTGTTTAGCCGTATCAATCATGCAAGCGTGTAATCGTAATCAATAATTAAAGGCGAATGATCAGAGAATCGTTCATCTTTATAAATATCTGTCGCTTTAACTAAAGGTTCCAGTTTTGGCGTAATGACCTGGTAGTCGATGCGCCACCCCGTGTTGTTTGCCCAGGCCTGCCCTCGATTAGACCACCAGGTGTATTGGTCGGGCAGTTGATTAACGACGCGGAAGGCGTCGACAAAACCGATTTCATCAAACAAGGTATCCATCCAGGCGCGTTCTTCAGGTAAGAAGCCGGAATTTTTCTGATTGCCTTTCCAGTTTTTAATGTCGATTTTTTTATGTGCGATATTCCAGTCACCGCAGATAATAAATTCACGGCGTTTGCGACGCAGGCTCTGCAGGTAGACCATGAAGCGTTCCATGAAATCAAATTTAACATCCTGACGTTCCTCACTGGCCGAGCCCGAGTGCATGTAGAGCGAGATCACGCTGAGTTTTTCAAACTGGAACTCGATGAAACGTCCTTCGATATCGATATCGTACCAGCCGATACCCTTAGTCACTTTTTTAGGTTTGACTTTGCTGTAGATAGCGACACCACTGTAGCCTTTTTTCTCGGCATCGTGATATTGGCAAAAATAACCTTCAGGGCAAAACTGGGGGTCTGTGAGCTGATGTTCCTGTGCTTTGGTCTCCTGTATGCAGACCACATCAGGATCAACTTTTTTCAGCCACTCAAAAAAACCTTTTTTCGCAGCAGCGCGAATACCGTTGGTGTTAGCAGAAATAATACGCATCATTTGTCTAAGGGGTCGGAGAGCAGTTGCTGTTTGGCCCTGCTCGTTATTCTTATTATGTGAGCGCCTATGATACCTGAAACTATTGCGACCAGTCATGTCATCTCGACCGAATGGGAGAGATCTTTTTTAAGCCGGTAAGATCTCTCCCATTCGGTCGAGATGACAGACGGTTTAGGTCGAAATGACAGGAATAAATAACGTATACTGCGCAACAACAAGACAGGTTTGGCACATGCAAGAAAACAAAAAACGGTTTATCGAATTAGCAATTCAATATCAGGTTTTGCGATTTGGTGAATTTACCCTTAAGTCAGGACGTATCAGTCCTTATTTTTTTAATGCGGGTTTATTTAATAGCGGTTACGCACTAGCAGAATTAGGCAGTTGTTACGCACAGACAATCATCGACAACGACATAAATTATGATGTTTTGTTTGGTCCGGCCTACAAAGGCATTCCATTAGTATCAGCTATCGTTTACGCCTTATCTGTGAATCACGGCATTGATAAGCCGTATGCTTTTAATCGTAAAGAGGCCAAGGATCATGGCGAAGGCGGCCTCATTGTCGGTGCAGAACTTAATGGTAATGTGCTGATTGTTGATGATGTCATTACGGCAGGCACTGCCATCCGTGAAGCGGTGGATATTATTCAGGCAGAAGGTGCGACGACCACAGCGGTTTTGATTGCGTTGGACAGGCAGGAAAAGGGTCAGTCTGATTTGTCGGCGATACAGGAAGTACATCGTGATTACGGGATTGAGGTTTTCAGTATTATTACAATGACGGATTTGATTGATTACTTGGAGGGTGATGATTCGTTTGGTGAGTACCTGGATGCTATGCGAGCATATCGCAGTGAGTATGGAATCTAACCTCCTCATCTTCACGATTCTCTGTGGAATGCTTTCATACACCGTCATTCCGGCATGTCTTTAGCCGGAATCTATAAATACATTTACGACTTCTTTAAATTTTACCTGCGCTTTTCACCCTGACGGTGAAATCCCAAGTATTAGGAAAACTCAGCACTGGATGTCGATACCCAAATCACAAATGAGGGTCACCAAATAAAATTTACCCCAACACCAACTTCAACCCAATCAACAACGTCACAACCTCAAAACTTCGCTTAATCACCTTATTACCTTTCACAATAGATAAATGTGCCCCAATATACCCACCGATAAACGAACCAAGTAACAAGGCAGGAATCCACAGCCAGTGGATATCACCGAGCAACCCCAAAGTGACCGCCCCCGATGTATTCCAGAATAGACCGACAAAGACCAGGGTGTATGCCACTGCTAATTTATAGTCAAAACCAAACCAGCGAATTAACCATATAGTGACGAATAACCCCGTGCCTGAGGTTAACGAGCCATTAAGGATGCCGATGATGAATAAAACCAGAGCGCCGATAATATAGCCTCTGAGATCTCTGTTCTTTTGTTGAAGAGTCTGCCCCAGCTCTGGTGAGAAAAAAGAATAAACGCCCAGTCCCATGGTTAATATCCCCAGTGCCATTTTTGCTATCTGGTCAGGTATCTGAAGGATAAAGCTGGCGCCTAATATAACGCCGGGGACCCCTGCGAGTATCATCAACAAGGCATAATCGCGCTCTATTCTGTTGTCTTTCAGGTGGCGCGCTGTTGCACCGATTCCCAGGGCGATAGTGGCGACTTTGTGCGTGGCGAGAGCGAGTCCAAAGGGCAGGCCTAAAAAAATGAGGGCAGGTAGCTGTATAAGTCCTGCGCCGCCGCCTGATAAGGCTGAGAAGAGGTTGGCGATAAGCGATATGACGAATATAAGGAGTTGTTCGGCCACGGGGTAAATATACTCGATTCTTGTGAAATAGTGCCTATACTCGTAGCTTATCAGTTATTAATTTCGAGGGTGCGCTTGTGCGTATTGGGTTACTTACATTATCTATTGTTTTGTTGATGAGTCCATTGGCGGCTCAGGCGAAACTGTATAAGTGGGTAGATGATAAAGGTCGTGTGCATTTTGGCGACCGGATCCCGTATAAATACCAGTTAAAAGCACATGATGAATTAAATGAAGGCGGCGTCGTGGTAAAACATAACGACGCGGCAAAAACACGGGAACAGAAGATTGAAGAAAAGCGGCTGGAAAAAGAGCGCAAAAAAATTGCGTTAGTGGAAAAGAGGGCGAAGCAGCGTGACCGGGTATTACTTGATACTTATACCACTATGCGTGATTTAATTGTGGCGCGTGATGCCAGACTGGATGCGGTAGATTCTCAGATACAGCTAGCTGAAACGATCATCAGCGATTCAAATACAAATATCGCTTCGCTGGAAAGGCAGGTGATACAGATTAAGGCATCAAACCGTGAAGTGCCGGGAGATGTGTATCAGCGTATCGATAGTGAAAAGCAACAGGTAAAAGTGCAAAGCAAAGTAAAAGATGGCCATATAAAACGTCGTGATGAAATATCAGTGCAATTTAATGGCTACATCGAACGTTTTAATGCATTGAAAGCCGAGCAGAAAGAAAAGAGGGAGCGACTCGCAAGAAAGCGCGACGAACTTTTGTAAATAAAAGTTTCTATGCTGGGTTACGATTTTATTAGTGTGCCTACGCCTTCATCAGTTAACAATTCAAGCAGTACTGCATGTTCCACACGGCCATCGATGATGTGTGAGGTCTTAACGCCAGAATTAACCGCGTCCAGTGCGCAATTTACTTTAGGTAGCATGCCGCCGGCGATGGTGCCTTCGGCAATCAATTCTTTGACTTTTTTACTGTCCAATCCAGTAAGAATGTTTTCCTGTTTATCTAGAACGCCAGGTGTATTCGTTAGTAATAGCAGTTTTTCAGCGCCTAATACGCTAGCCATCTTGCCGGCGACCAGGTCTGCATTGATGTTATATGATGCAGAATCATCACCCACACCAATAGGTGCAATGACAGGGATGAAGTCGCCCTTATCGAGCGTGTGTACGATTGACGGATTGATGGTTGTCACTTCACCGACATGACCAAGATCGATAATTTCAGTAGCCTGTAGTTCAGCGGATTCCAGTTCAGAGGGTGTGTGGGTCATCTGCATTTTTTTTGCACGGATCATCGCGCCATCTTTTCCGGTTAGGCCGATCGCCTGGCCGCCATTGTGGTTGATCAGGTTAACGATGCTCTTGTTTACCAGTCCCCCTAAAACCATTTCAACGACATCCATGGTCTCGCTGTCGGTCACGCGCATGCCGTTGATGAACTCGGATTTTTTGCCGATCTTTTCCAGTAGCTCGCCGATCTGTGGGCCGCCGCCATGAACGACAACAGGATTCACACCAACCTGTTTTAGTAAAACGATATCGCGAGCAAAGCTATTTTTTAATTTTTCATCGATCATCGCATTGCCACCAAATTTGATGACAATGGTTTTATTGTTCAAACGTTGCAGGTAAGGCATGGCCTCTGATAAAACACTGGCAACATTGATAGCGGATTGTTTGTCCACGAATAGCTCCGTAATATTTATATGAATTCAGGCCAGATAACTAGATATGGGTATTGTGCATGTAATTGTCTTAAAAAGGCAAATTCAATGTACTGTCCACTGCCAGCAGCTGTTCACGAAAAGTATTTTGAATCGTTGTCAGGGTGTTTTCGTCGTTGGCTTCGAAACGTAAGACCAGGCAAGGTGTGGTATTCGAAGGGCGAATCAGTCCCCAGCCATCTGCATAGTTAACACGTATGCCATCGATAGTCAGTATCTCGGCATTTTCAAAGGTAGCCTGGTCGATAAATTTCGTCATAAATTTATAATGCTCGCCTTCTGCAAAATCGATCTGTAATTCAGGTGTATTAAAGCTGTCAGGTAATGCTTCAAAGATGGCTGAACTGGTCTCATCGTGTTGGCTGACAATCTCTAACATGCGTGCCGCACTATATAAACCATCATCAAAACCAAACCATCTTTCTTTAAAGAAGATATGGCCGCTCATCTCACCCGCAAGCTCAGCGCCAGTTTCTTTCATTTTGGCTTTGATGAACGAGTGTCCGGTCTTCCACATCAATGGGTCGCCACCAAGATTTTCAATATAACTTCCCAGGTTACTGGTGGATTTAATATCGAAAATAATCTGTGCACCCGGCTTGCGTTTTAAAACGTCTGCGGAATACAGCATCATCTGGCGGTCTGCCCATAAAATATTTTGTTTGTCGTCCAGGATGCCAACACGGTCACCATCACCGTCGAAAGCCAGGCCTAGATCCAGGTTGTTTTCTCCCATCGCTTTCTGCAGGTCGACCAGATTTTCAGGTTTCGATGGGTCGGGATGATGATTTGGAAAAGTACCGTCGACATCGCAAAATAGTTCGGTAACGTTACAGCCTAGACGGGTAAATAGCTCAGTGGCTAATACACCGGCGACACCATTACCACAATCGATAGCAATGTTCAGTGGTTTTTCGAGTTTGATGTCATTAACGATGGTATCAAGATAATCAGGGATAACATTTGCTTCGCTGTGTGTGCCCTCACCGTTATTCACTCGTCCTTCAACGATCATATGGTAAAGCGCTTTGATGCCATCGCCGTACAAAGTGTTGCCGGCGATCAACATTTTCAGTCCATTATATTGTGGTGGATTGTGGCTACCGGTAACCATGATGCCGGTACCGGTTTTTAGTTTATGTGTGGCGTAATAAAGTACCGGCGTAGGCACCATGCCAATATCGATGACATCGCAACCACCCGAACGTAATCCTTCGCTTAAACGTTGTGCCAATTCAGGGCTGGAAAGGCGGCCGTCTCGACCGATAACTACGGTTTTTTGGCCCTGTGCTAATGCTTCGGTCGCGAATGCCTGGCCGATCTGTTGTGCGGCGTCAGGTGTTAATGCGTTTTCAACCACGCCACGGATATCGTAGGCGCGAAAGATATCTTCAGAAATTGTCATGATATTGTTAAATATGGAGTTGTTATTATGTAGGAGTATAGTCGTTAATCGATCTGTTATTTGTGGCCGGAGTGGCCGAAACCACCAACACCGCGGTCAGTGCTAACAAAGTCATCAACCACTTCGAAATCAGCCTGTATCACCGGCACGATAACCAGTTGTGCGATACGGTCACCGACTTCGATGGTGAAGTTTTTATCGCCGCGATTCCAGCAGGAGACAAACAGCTGCCCCTGATAATCTGAATCGATCAGCCCGACCAGATTGCCCAGGACGATGCCATGTTTGTGGCCGAGACCTGAGCGTGGCAGAACGATCGCAGCCATGTTCGGGTCTTCGACATAGATCGCCATTCCGGTAGGGATCAGTATGGTTTCGCCGGGTTTGATCTCGGTCGTTTCATCAAGTGCGGCACGCAGGTCCATGCCGGCAGAGCCATCGGTGGCATATTCGGGTAGTGGGATGTTGTCACCGATGCGTGGGTCGAGAATTTTAAGCTGTATTTTGTGCATGTTGTTTTTTATTGATATTGTATTGTTTAGCGATAAGTGAAATTAACTGTTTTGCCAGCTGAGATTTGCGCGCTATGTCGAAGTGTCGTTCGCCCAGCGTTTCGTTATCGCTGGGTTGATTCCAGAAAATATGTAGTGCATTGTATTCACTGTTAAACCCGATATCAGGTTGTTTTGTAGAAGTATCGAGTGGTGTGCTGACATCGTTAGCGACGATCATGTCCAGATTTTTTCTTACTAATTTATCCTTTGCATTTTCGGTGACATTTTCTGTTTCTGCAGCAAAGCCGACGACGTAAGGCCGTGAAGCATGGCTGGCGACAATGGATATGATGTCATCATTTTTAATCAGTTGTAATGTCAGGTCATCTTCGGTTTTTTTAATTTTTTGTATAGCAACGTTTTCGACGCGATAGTCAGACACGGCGGCAGCTGAAATATAGATGTGACATTTTTCAATATTGTCCAGTACCGCCTGTTGCATCTCTTCAGCAGACTCGATAGCAATAAAGTTTTGTAGCGCAGGCGTCGGTAGATGACAGGGTCCGCTGATCAAAGTGACATTAGCGCCAGCTTCCTGAGCGGCGCTGGCAATCGCGTAACCCATGCGACCTGAGCTGCGGTTACCGATGAAACGTACCGGATCGATGGCCTCGTAGGTTGGTCCTGCAGTTACGATCAAGTTTAATCCCTGTAACACCCCGGATCTAAAGCAGCGTTCAAGTTCTGTCAGGATCTCGCTGACTTCTAGCAAACGTCCTTCGCCTGTTTCACCGCAGGCCTGCGGGCCGCTGGCAGGACCAAACTGATACCAGTCTTTATCGATAAGTGTTCTGCAATTTATTTGTGTGCTTTGATCGTCCCACATGACCCGGTTCATTGCCGGTGCAAAACATTTGATGGCTTCACTGGCCAGGCATAATGTAGTGAGTAAATTGTCGGCGCGGCCATGTGCCAGTTTTGCAATGGTATTGGCGCTGGCGGGAGCGATGATAATCGCATCTGCCCAGCGTGCCAGCTCTATGTGTTTCATGCCGGATGCTTCATTGGCATCATTGTTATCAAAGAAAACCGGGTGGCCTGATAAAGCCTGAAAAGTCAGCGGTGTGACGAACTCGGTGGCGGCACCTGTCATGACGATACGCACATCTGCGCCGGCTTCTTGCAGGCGGCGTGTTAAGTCGGCACTTTTGTAGGCGGCGATACCACCGGTGATGCCGATAACGATGTGTTTACCCGTTAACGTGTTCATATCGCTAGTTTAACAGAATCAGCTCTTTTCTCGCTGCTCGTTTGCCCTGTATTAAGGATGCGGTTAGTATGTTGCTATCTGGGTTGTATTAATTGTTAAATTAATCAGGGAGAGATTATGACCATATCACAGTGGCCAAAGGATGAACGGCCGCGCGAAAAGCTACTCAAAAAAGGTGCAGAAGTGCTTTCTGATGCCGAATTGCTGGCGATTTTTCTAAGAACGGGTTGCAAAGGGGTAACGGCTGTTGATCTGGCGCGACAATTACTGAATAACTTTGGCGGCCTCAAGCCTTTGTTGCAGGCGAGTCAAACAGCGTTTTGTCAGCATAAAGGTCTGGGTGACGCCAAGTATGCACAGCTGCAGGCAATACTTGAAATGGCAAAGCGCCATTTGTTTGAGCAGGTATCACGAGGTGATGCTCTGTGTAGCCCTGATGAAACACGTCAATATCTGACTGCGCAACTGGGCAATTATCCGCATGAAGTTTTTGCCTGTCTGTTTCTTGATAACCGAAATCGCATAATCTCTTTTGACAAAATGTTTCATGGCACCATAGATGGCGCCAGTGTTTATCCGCGTGAGGTCGTTAGTCTTGCATTAAAAAAGAATGCGGCAGCAGTTATTTTTGCACATAATCACCCCTCGGGCGTAGCAGAGCCTAGTCAGGCGGATGAACAGATTACGAAACGATTAAAGGAGGCTCTCAGTTTAGTCGATATCCGTGTGCTGGATCATTTTGTGGTGGGTGATGAAGTCGTGTCTTTTGCAGAGCGTGGATTGCTGTGAAACACTAATATACCCGAGCATCCTTTACAATATTCCCCCCTCTCCCTCCGGGAGGGGGCCGGGGTGAGGGTATCGTCTAAAACACCCTCATCCTAACCTTCTCGGTAACTGCTCCTCGATAATTGCTCCTGCATTATCCTACTACCGCCCATCCCTGGACATATGCGTAACCCTACCACCTACATCCGTGTAGGCGTCCCAGGAGGAGAAGGGACTATATTGTTCATTTTTGCCGTTTAATATTTCCCTAGGAAAAACGTTCGACAGTTGTGCTCGATGGATTAACGATTGAGTCGGCCTGTTTCATGTACCCGGGCAACCAGAGACGTTAATTGGCGAGCAACTGTTCGGGGTTGCCATTAATGAAGGCATGCCGATTTAAGCGTACGATATCTAGTTTATGTGGCAAGTATAACAAGGCCGGCTATTTTATCATTTAGTAAGCAACTGATATTGTCCTAGCTTTAGTCGCGGCCCAAACTGGCTGACAATCTGTGACGATGCTTTGCTGGCAAGATTACCGGATTGCTTAAATGACATCCCATGCGTTAAGCCATACATGAAAGCACCGGCAAACAGATCGCCTGCACCGTTGGAGTCAACTGCAGTGACAGGGTGAGCATCGATGTCTATCAGGTCCTGACCATCGAACACGACTGCGCCTTTTGCTCCCAGGGTAATAGCAAATGTTTTGGAAAATGTTTTAATGACTTTGGCCGCTTCTTCAATGGAGTCTTTCTGTGTATAACTTAAAGCTTCAGTTTCGTTGCAAAACAGTAAATCGATACCGTTGCCGATCGTTTCAGTAAAGCCATCGCGGAAATGTTCGACGACGAAAGGGTCTGAAAAGGTTAATGCGGTTTTAACGTTATTGGTTTCTGCAGTCTCTCTGGCAGTTATGTTGGCAGCCTTGCCTGTTTCTGAAGTGGTGAGGTAGCCTTCGAGATAGCAGAAGCTGGAATTTTTAATGGCATCTTCATTGACTTCATAGGGTGATAATTCGGATGATACGCCGAGGAAGGTGTGCATGGTACGTTCTGCGTCGGGCGTTATCATGACCAGACACTTACCGGTAATGCCGCCTTTGTGCTTGCCATTCATGTTGCAGTCAACACCGGCAGCTTTGAGGTCGTCCAGATAAAAATGTCCGAGTTCATCATCGGCCACCTTGCAGGAATAATAGGCTGAACCACCCATGGAGCGGGTAGCAATTAATGTGTTAGCTGCGGAGCCGCCGCTGGCTTTTTTGCCTGCAAAGATATCTAACTGCTCGATCATCTCATGTTGCTGGTTTTCATCTACTAGCGTCATCACACCCTTGTCGATGTTGTTTTCCAGCAAAAACTGGTCTTTGATTTCAAACTCCATATCAACAAGTGCGTTACCTAAACCATAAACATCGTACTTAGCCATCTATATAACCTTTTTGAATTTTGAATATGCGCGAATCTTAACGGTTGTTCGCCAATCTGTCAGTCGATTGTGTAATATAGTGTCATCTCAGCTGTTGGTGAGTATAAATGGAAACAATAACTTTACCGTATTGGATGTTTATCTTACTGGTGGTGTTCGCCGCCATCATGGTTCTGGACAGAATCCTTTTACCCAGTATGCGTTGGTACTTAAAGCGGCGTGTGAATCGCGTTATAGAGGAAATTAATACGCGCCTGGATATAGAGATTCGTCCGTTTCAGTTTACCCGGCGACAGGCGCTGATCGATCAGCTGGTTTTTGATGAAAAAGTAATCGACGCCATAAAAGTTTATGCGGATGAAAAAAAGATGCCGCATGCGATCGCACAGGCAAAAGCACATAAGTATGCTGCGGAGATAATCCCGGCTTTTAATGCTTATATATATTTTCGAATCGGTTATTGGCTGGCAAAGAAAATGGCACGGCTGGTCTATCGAGTGCGTGTTGGTTTTTACGATAGAGATAAGATAAGTAAAAGTGATTCAAATGCGAGTGTTGTTTTTGTGATGAACCACCGCAGTAATATGGATTATGTCCTGGTGTCGTTTCTAGTGGCTGAAAAAACCACGTTATCATATGCCGTGGGTGAGTGGGCGAGGATCTGGCCGTTACAGACCTTGATAAAATCGATGGGCGCATTTTTTGTTCGCCGTAATTCTGGTAACGCACTATACAGAAAAGTATTAGAGCGCTACGTAAATATGTCGACGCGTGCCGGTGTCTGTCAGGCTGTTTTTCTCGAAGGCGGATTAACAAGAGATGGCGCATTGCGCGAGCCACGTCTGGGCTTTCTTGATTATATGTTGCGTGATTACCATCCGCACAATGATAGAGATATCGTGTTTATACCCGTAGGCATTAATTATGATCGAGTCATTGAAGATAGAAGTCTTATCCGCCGACTCGATAAGAATGCCAAGAAAAGAAGTGGCTGGTTTATTTTAAAAACCACAGTCGCTTTCATCGCTAAAAACGCCGCGCTATCAAGAAAAAATCGCTGGCGGCGTTTTGGTTATGCCAGCGTTAATTTTGGTGAGCCTGTTTCTGCAAAGGAATACTGTGAAGCTAATCAGATTGATTTCAGTTCATTAGACAAAGAAGACCGCTTTGTATGGGTTGAATCGTTGGCGGGTGCGATCATGAAAAATATTACCCGAGTAGTACCAGTGGTGCCAAATGCTTTAATGAGTGAAGTGCTATTGAAAAATAGAAGAGTGTGGAGGAGTGAGTTAGAGCTTAAAGCAGAATGTTGTGAGCGGATAAGTCAGCTGCAAAAAGCAGGAGCGCCGATCGATATCTCATCTAGTGCGGTCGAAAGTGTATTGGGCTCGGCTATGGATATTCTGATCGGCAGAGGGCTGGTTGAAGAAAAAAACAACCTGTTTCGAATGAAAGAGTCGGAGTTGGATATTATAAATTACTATGCTAATTCAATTGTTCACTGGCGTGATACCCCTGTAACGAATTAACTTAATCCGGCTTTTAAAGAGTAGAAGGTCGATACAGGACTGACAGAATCCTCGCTTTGTTACCTCTGTTAAGGCTAGATCATACCTTCTCCCTTGTCGGGGTCTGGCTGTTCAGTTTGATCTTGTTGTGGGTCTTGTTCCTGTAACTGTTGTTGGCGGCGTTGTTTCATTTTATCAATAGAGTCATGCATTGATCTGTTGAGTTCATTCATAAGCTGTAACAATGACTCGCCCATTTCTTTCGATCCATCGCGAAGCACTTCATTTAACATCTGCATGCCCTGACTCACGGATTCATCGATAGATTCTATGTTGTCCTGCATAGATTCAGACAGTTCTTCCGCTAGATGCCGCAACTCTTCTTCGGTTGCGCTTGGCGCAGCAGGTATCTGTGTTCGGTCGGCGTCAATTTTCCATTGTCCTTGCTGTAATACCAGGTAAGTATCGAAGGTTTGTGTATTTTTGAGATTACTGTGTGGACTGGTCGTGTCGATAGTGGTGCTGACTATGGTTATCGCTTCGCTATTTGAAAATTTTTCGATGGCTGTTTTTCGATGATTGTTGTCAGAGTATGCGCGGCGACTGCTAAGCGAAACAAGTTTTTCGGCTTCAACCGTATTGCCGGCCTGTATGAATTGCCAGTATTGGTCTGCGATAGCTTTCGGATTCTCTGCCGGCTGCGTGCAGCCGGATAATGAAACGCCAGTGAAGACGAGGACGAAAAAAATTCGTGTGATGAGGGTTATTTTTTTTTGAATTATCATGTTTTATAAATCACCGGGTTCTGCGCTTAATTGATGGTACTGCTGTTTTTTTCGTCTTCTAAAAGCTGGTGATCATAATCATCCAGTATCAGTTCGAAGATATCGATCTCATCAAGTTCGCCTTCCATAAATTCATAGGCGTTCGGTTCAGCACCGAGTATCTGTTCGAAACGATTGATTTCATCTTCCAGGTTTTTATTGAACTGCAAGGCTTTTTTATACATATTGCGTGCTTCCGTCAGGAAGGCATCGCGAAAGTCAGGGTCACGGTTTATTCTGTCGCGGGTCTCGATTTTTTTGTCGTCGGATAAAGGCATAATGTTATTTTATATGTGTGTTGGTGCTGACAATACTATTGAGCAGCATTAAAGTGTTGAAGCGCATCACCGTTGTCCAGTACTTCACGCACTCTGTTGGCCGCTTCTTTTATATCATCGTATTTTTTTAGATGCCATAACGCAATAGCAGCAGAATATACTAGTGCGTCATAGGTGCTGCCTCTGGTGCCATTTAATGCAGCGATACCTGCATCGGCAGCCATCTTCGCGACGGCGACCGCATCGAAACTTGCGCTGACATCTTCACTTTCCGGTGCCGGCGGCAGTTCATCGGGTAGCGGCATGGCACGTACTGTCTGTTTGATGCCTAAGTCTTCCGGATTGAAATCCTGCGCCTGCTCTTCACCCTTGTCGTGATAATAAAAGACTTTGCCGCTTTGCCGTAGCGAGGGAGTGATGCCGCCTTCGACGCCGCGGATCATCAGGCCGCCATCAAAGTCCGCGTGCCTGGCTAGCATAGCGTAAACACGCGTATAGGGTTTGTGTACGTAACCAGACATGTAGTGTGTTTTGTTTTTGCCGCGGATGGGGCCGGTCAATACCTCTACAGTGGTGATGGCCTGGCGTTTTACTATGTTGGTTCGCAGCCCGGTTAGATCATGCAATGCAGGACAATAGGCTTTTTGGTCAACGTAGGCCCAGCCAACATTGTTTTCACTTATTTGATCAGCTGCCTGTTGCACGCTTAAGCTGATATTCTTGCCTGCGGCTTTTAGTACTCGATGATGCGTGATACCAAATTTCGGGCTCATGGTCTCGACGCCGTGTGATACGGTGGCAACGCCGCAAGCTGAAAGGACTGCGGGTAAGAAAGGCGCGGCAGGCAAGGTGCGATTGTAACCATTGTATGGGTCTGATAGATCCAGGATTACATCAACATCGGCAGTAACAGTGGTTGTTTTATCGCGGATGCCATCGAGGATGCCTTTGTTTTCATCATCAGTTTCACGTTTCATGCGTAGCGCGATGAGGAATATCGCCGCCTGCACAGGATCGACTGCATCATCCAGAATGGCTCGCATGCCGGCACGGGCTTCTTCCAGCGAGATATCTTTGCTCATATCCGGGCCGGTGGCGATGCGCTGAATAATAGAGCGCATGATAGTTTTTGAGTCTTTCTGTAATAATTCTTCGACGTCTTTCATGGGCGTATTATGTGGGGGGTGTATTCGTATTTACAATATCTCAGTTGGCCATTATGGCGATATCTGCTTTATTCCGGTATCGCTACCAGAATGTCGTCACCTTCTATTTTTACTGCATAGGTGTTCAGTGCTTCTTCTGCCGGGTCGTCCAGCGCTTCGCCAGTGTTTAGTTTAAAGCGGCTGCCGTGTAATGGGCATTTTATGCAATCACCGTGTAGTGAGCCTTTGCTCAATGAGGCGTCTTCGTGGGTGCACATGTCATCGACGGCATAAACCTTATCTTCAGCCAGTGCAATCAATATTCGATAACCATCTGTTTTTACACAGATTAATTTTCGTGTGCGCAGATCATTAAGGCTGGCTAAATGTACAAATTGCAAGGTGATTTACCTGGAGTTTAAAAAAGCAGGCGCATTTTACCGCAAATCGGTAAAAGGAAGGCGTTAAGAAGTTTGCGGGTATTAAATTACGACAGCAGGGTATTTTTGGCTTTATTGATCTGTGCGGCCAGATAATCAGAGCCACCGCGATCCGGGTGCATTTTTTGCATCATTCGGCGATGCGCCTGGATAACGTCATCTTTGGAATACCCTGGTTTTAGTGCCAATATTTCCATGGCTTCATCGGTGCTCATCGCCTGTTTGCCACGTGACGGCGGTGTTTGCGTCTGTTGCTGGCCATTTTGTTGCTGCTTTTGCTGTGTGTACAGACGGCTAATAAAAGGCAGGTATTTGGCAAACTGTAATAATTTTGGCAGTAGGGCAACGGCGCCGGCGATTGCGGCGGTAATCACGTTGAGATGACCGGTTACCGCCAAAAGGCCGAGGATGGCAATGGTACTGCCGGTAATACTCCAGAAGATGAGTTTTTTTCGCTCCGCACCACTGGTCTTGCTGATCTTATGCCAGAGAATCAAAGCGATACCGAATACCGCGATTAGAATAATGAAACGTGCCATCAGTAAAAAATGTATTTCCAGTAAGTAGTTTGGGGGGGGTATTTTGGTGTATTTTTATTTCTCTTACTAGCCCCTGGTTATATACAGTGTTGGCGAAGCTGGCTTAATGTGGTCAAATACGGTCTTTTATAACTGGTCGTATAGACTTAAATAGGATTTATCTATGAGAAAAGTACTTTGTTCATTTGCATTAATGTCTCTGGTTATGGTTTCGAGTGTTAGCGTACAGGCAGAAGGTCTCGATGCAAAACGTTTTTATCTTGGTGGTGGTTTCAATTCTAATAGTCTGCCTTCCGCTGGCAGTGCGCGTGGGTTTCAGTTTTTTGGCGGTTATGATTTTAGTTTCAAAATTAATGAAGATATATCGACAGCGCTAGAAATCGGTTATATGGACAGTGGGAATTTCGATCGTTTTAACGACGGAGGTAATTCCGGTGATGCGACAGGCCTCTGGGCTGCCGCGTTAGAGTCTGTGCCGCTATCAAACAAAACCGATATGCTGGTCCGTCTGGGCTACGATTTCGGTGATGATGATGGTTTTATTCTTGGTACCGGCTTGCAGT
>DAOWFN010000179.1 GCA_030637945.1 Gammaproteobacteria bacterium | reverse complement strand
ATATTGCAGGAGCAAATATCTGCCCGTACATCCTGTACATAAAAAAAGGCCCGCAAGCGGGCCTTTTCGATTCACCATTTTAGAACAAGCCAAAACGGTTACAGACTATTTTTCAATCTTATCTTATCTTGCCAGGTAATCACGATCAGATTGCTCTGTATCACCTATTGACCAGGCACCACGTGTCTTAGCGTGGTTTACAGCAGCATCGATTTCTGAAGCTGATGCATTTTGGTCGATGTCAAAAACTTGACCAGGATAAATCAAATCAGCGTCTTTGATTTTGTCACGGTTCGTTTTATAGATCAGTGGCCATTGATAAGGGTCAGCATATACTTCATCTTTACCTGAGATATTCCAAAGGTTATCGCCACGAACGACAGAGTAACTCGTTACGCCATCACCCGCACCGCGTGTTGATGATGAGTCATCGGACACAGAACTGACAGCGTTATCGTTAAGGAATTTCTTATTTTCATAATCTGCTTGGGCGATAGCAGTGTTTGCTTGTTTTATGGCTTTATTGGCAAGTGCAAGAGCGCCTGCTTCATCACCTGCAGCAAGTTTTGCTTCGGCTTGTTTGATGATTTTTCCAGTATCACGCCATTCATAACCTAAAGATTTCGCTTCAGCATTAACCACTTTTGCTTCAGCGATAGCTTCTGCTGCAGAGGGTGAGTCGTCGGCTTCATCTGTAGAAGCACAACCTGTTATCAGGCCTAAACTTAAAAGGGCAACGCTAAACAGACGGGCAGTTGTACGCATGGTCATATTCTCTCCGATATGGGTATTGGTTTTGTTTTAGTTATTTGAGGTGGATTATAGCGCTAAAAAAATAGCAATGTAACCTTTTAGTGTCAAGCAATGTTTTCTGTCAAAATAGCTAAATTCCGATAAAATTGAGTAAACACAAGAAAGAGGCACAAAGATGAGCGACAAAGTCCGGATATTCTACAATCCAAATTGCAGTAAATGTCGACTAACGATGGGTATTTTGAATGATAAAGGCGTCCAAATATCTGTTGTAGAGTACCTAAATACACCACCAAATAACGCTGAGCTAAACGAAGTGCTTGATCTATTAGGCATTGAGCCGCGAGAATTAATGAGAAAACATGAAGTACCATACAAAGAAAACAACCTGGATAACCCCGATCTAAGCCGTGAGCAATTAATCCAGGCAATGATAGACAACCCTATCCTGATCGAACGTCCTATCATCATAAATGGCAATAAAGCGACCATCGGACGCCCGCCAGAAAAAGTTCTGGATATTTTATAATGGCTCTAAACTCCAAATCAGAAGAAATTCTAGTTTTATATTACAGCCCGGGTGGTACCACGGCTGAAATGGCAAACATTATTGCTCGTGGTGTCGAAGAGATTGATGGCGTGCAAGCACGTATACGCACGGTCCCCGACGTATCGCCTACCTCAGAACAAACAGACCCACCCATACCTGAAGATGGTCCGCTATACGCCACCATAGACGACCTGATTGAATGTAACGGTCTGATACTTGGCTGTCCAACGCATTTTGGCAACATGCCAGCAGCAATGAAATATTTCCTCGATGGCACCAGTGCCTTGTGGATGGGTGGAAAACTGGCGGGAAAACCTGCTGCCGTCTTTTCTGCGAGCACCAGTATACATGGCGGACAGGAGAGCACCCTGCTCACCATGATGCTGCCTCTGTTGCACCATGGCATGTTGATTGTCGGTATCCCCTATACTGAAACTGAACTATTTCAGACCAAAACCGGCGGTACACCCTACGGTGCAACGCGATTGACCAACGACCTGGAGGCGACACCGTTAAGTGACGACGAGCGCAAACTCTGTCTCGCCATCGGTCGACGTGTTGCCTCTACAACAAAAAAACTTTTCCGATAATGACTCAAGAAAAACTCATAAAATTAGGACGCTGGCTAACCCTGCTCGGCTATTTCTCGCTGTTATTTGGATTGTTCGCATGGCATCTCATCATAGAGCCACCTGCCAAACATCTGATCTCCGTCATTATCTTCTTGCAGTTGGGGCCATTAATGTTCCCGCTCATGGGACTGCTCAATGGCAAGTTATATACCCACGCCTGGTCGATGTATATGGCGATTTTTTATTTCGTGGTCGGTGTCTGGTATGCAGGAAGCAGTGAGGATTTAATGATCGGGCTTTACGTTATATTTACCAGTCTTGTTTTCTTTACCGGGACGGCTGTGTATACGCGTTATATGGGGAGGAAGATGAGTGCGCGGGATGCGTCTGATTGATTTTTCATTTATATACTGATTGTTATATCAATTATTTTAACTCGCGGTTTTCTTAGAGATTGCGGGTCTCGCCCCGCAATGCCCAAATAAAAGTAAACTCTAAATGTCAGCCTACAAAACCAAGAAATCACACATACCAACAAAGAGCCGTGGGCACAAAAAACGTGCCCACCCTACTTATTCTTCTGCAAATACTGACTTAATCAGTGGAATAGTCAATCGCCGCTGCATCGCCATCGATGCCTTATCCAACACCGCCAAGCGTTCAAATAATCCAAACATATCACGTGGATAACGCTGCATTAAATAACCAGCGACATTCTCTGGCAACTCCAGACCGTTTTGTTTTGCACGAAATCGCAATGCCTGAAATTTCTCTTTGTCAGAAAGATTTTGAAGCTGGAAAACAGGTCCCCAGGCTAAACGTGAACGTAGATCAGGGAGTTTAACGAAGGCTTCTTCTGGTGGATGTGCTGATGACATCATCAGTCGATGACCAATTTCGCGGACACGGTTAATCAGATCAAATAGAGCCACTTCCCAGGCATCATCCGTTAACCAGGTTTCAATATCATCCAGACAAATGAGTTCAACCTGCTCCAGACCATCAAACATTTCAGCGGATTGATTCACTATTTCAGCTTGTGTCAGGTAACACACTGTCTGCTGATTTTTTGCAGCCAGATTACAACTTGCCTGTAACAAATGACTTTTCCCAAGTCCAGATTCACCCCAGAAATACAGTTGTTTCTCGCCATTATCCAGTGCCGTCTGCTGCGCCAATCCTGCGACCACAAGATTACTGTCTGCTACATAACTCTCAAAGGTAAATAACTCGCCTGGTTCAAAACCTAGCGGCAGTTGCTGGTGAAGATGAGAAATCATTACTCACTTCATAAGTTTATAGCGATAGACTGGCACCTGTTTTACAGGCGGCAGTGCAACAGGCGCTGGCTCGATGATTTCTTTCGCTGCATTTTCACCCAACGCCAATTCCTTCGGGATTGCTTCACCAGGTACTATGGTTCCGTCCTTTGATGGTACAGGCTTTGATGGTGCAGGTTCTGGTGGCACAGGATTCACTGGCAGCTGCGTTTTAATTTCACTGAATGCTGCATCATTTTTAATTAAATCTAGAAAGTCTTCTTCAGAGCTACGCAGTGTCACTTCAAAAACAGCATTCTGACCATCTACTTTTAATGGTTTACTTTTTTCCACAACATTTAGATAAGCCAGATAATTTTCGATATAGCGATATTTTTCAATCGAGTTAACCGACTGAATATCCAGTTGAATTGTCGCAAGTTGCTGGTTGCCGGTTTTATTATGAATGGCATAGACCGCACCTAGCGCATCTGCCACTTGATCTATCGCTTTATTGATCAGTCGATTATGATCCACACCATCCAGACTCCAATGATGATTTTCACTTCCTACCAGCAAGCTCCAGCTACTCTGCCATTGCTTACCATTCCAGATAATGCTGCCAGTCAAAGCCGGTCCTTTGGTATAGCGTTTTGAAGCAGCCAATACCGGCCTATTAAACCCGCCTCTGATATCGGCAACACTGAGTATCTTTTTGTCTTTAGCATCATACAAGGGCCAACGCTCCGGAACGCCTCGTCGTGTTAAAGCCTTATCGGTGGCAATTTTCAACAATGACTTATCAGTATCTTTGAGTACATATTCATTTCTGCCATCTCTGACCACTAACCAGACAGCAACATCAGGTCGGTGTTTATCCCAGACTGGGAAGCCATTTTCCAACAGGTATTTCTCCATCAAACGGCCGTTATACTGAATTTTTAACTGATGTGTCAGCTCGTCCCCTTTCACATCAGCGACTGGTTCTACAATGGGCTCATAGCTGAATTGTTTGACGTAACGGCTAGGTGACGGACGCTTCAATTTGTCCATGACGATGCTATCACCTGAAATTCGAACAAATACTTCATCCAGTCCTTGCTTAAATGCCTGTCTGCGAGTCGCTGTAGACTCATCGGCGACCAGAACATCCACGTCATAAAGCGCTACCACCTGGCCGGCCAATGACAGATTAAACACAGATAAGGTACAGACGAAAACAGCTATTTTCGCGGTAAATTTCAGCATTGGAGACTCGTGATAATGAAAATTTGTTCAAATAAGACTAACAGAGCGTGTACAATAACACATCTTTTTATTATACGACCAAACAGGTCTCAAGGCCTTTTAAAATCGATGTCTGCAAATCAATCTGACCAAACAAAACCCTTAAGTTATCGTGACGCCGGCGTAAATATTGATGCCGGCAATCAATTTGTCGAGAAAATAAAATCCAGTGTTGCCAGCACGAATCGTCCGGGTGTCATGGGCGGTTTTGGTGGTTTCGGCGGCTGCTTTGAATTGCCCGATAATTATCAGCAACCTGTTCTGGTTTCTGGCACTGACGGCGTCGGTACCAAGTTGAAACTCGCCATCGATTTAAACAAACACGATACCATCGGTATTGATCTTGTCGCCATGTGTGTCAACGACATCCTGGTATTAGGTGCAGAACCTTTGTACTTTCTGGATTATTACGCTACCGGTGAATTAAACACAGAGATCGCGGCTAACGTTGTTGAAGGTATCGCCGAAGGCTGCCGACAATCCAACGCTGCATTGATCGGCGGCGAAACCGCTGAGATGCCCGGCATGTACAACAAAGGTGATTATGACCTCGCAGGCTTTTGCGTCGGCGTAGTTGAAAAACAAAAAATAATCGATGGTTCTAAAGTAAAGGCTGGCGATACGATGATTGCGATTGCTTCAAGCGGCCCCCACTCCAATGGTTATTCTCTGGTGCGTAAAATTATCGAGGTTAGCAAGGCCGACATCAATCAGGTATTCGGTTCACAAAATCGTAGCTTAGGTGAAGCCCTGCTTGCGCCAACCAGAATTTACGTCAAGGCATTACAGGCCCTCTTTCCAAAGTTTGATATACATGCGATGGCACATATCACCGGCGGTGGTTTACTGGAAAATATTCCTCGCGTCTTACCTGAAAATACTCAGGCAATCATCAACAAGGACAGCTGGCAGTTGCCTGAAATTTTTCAGTGGTTACAGAAAAACGGCAACGTTGAGACTAACGAGATGCATCGCACCTTTAACTGTGGTGTCGGCATGGTATTAATGACCGATGCTAATGACGCCGACGCAATCATAGAAAGCTTGAAACAGAATGGTGAAGATGCCTGGCTCCTCGGTATGATTGAATCAGGCGATAAAGAACAGGTTGTATTTAACTAATTGACGGCACCTCTAACCGTGAATAAAGCCTCCCTTGTCGTACTCATCTCCGGATCCGGCAGCAACCTGCAGGCTATAATCGAGGCCATTAATAGTAAGCAGCTTAACGCAGAAATAAAAGCTGTCATCAGTAATCAGGTGTCAGCCAAAGGTCTTGATCACGCTGCCAGTGAAGGCATAACAACACATGTTATCGACCATAAATTGTATCCTTCCAGAGCATTATTTGATCAGGCGATGATGCAGATCATCGACCCGCTAAAACCTGACCTGGTAATACTGGCAGGCTTTATGCGCATCTTAGGCGATGAGTTTATCGCTCATTACCAACATCGCTTGATTAATATTCACCCTTCTTTGCTACCAAAATACAAAGGACTGAACACTCACCAGAAAGCGATAGATAATAAAGATCAAATTCACGGCGCCAGCGTACACTATGTCGGCCACGAACTTGATAGCGGTCCGGTTGTCATACAGACAGAAGTCCCTGTACAGACTATAGATTCTGCAGAAACTTTGGCTGCACGTGTCTTAATCGAAGAACATAAAATTTACCCGATGGCGATTAAAATGCATATAGATGGCCGTATAAAATTCAAAGGTAAGCAGTTACAACTTGACGATCAAGCGTTAACAAAACCACTGCTGTGGAAAAACGATCAACTTACATAAGCTACCGCACGGTTGAGTTATGCCACCTGACAATATGCTAAAAAATATAACCTTATTCATTTTTTTATCTACTGCTTTATTCAGCCACAAGCTGTTAGCGGCACATGCTTTGCCCGAATTTAACGCCAGATACGCAATTCAAAAATATGGCATCAAAGTTGCGGAAGCAACTTACCAATTAAGCTATACCGAATCAGGTTATAAATTCTCTCAGAACACAGAGCTACGTGGTATCGCCAGTGTATTTGCTAATGATACCGTCTCTGCTGTCAGTTTCGTTGATCAGATAGGTGACAACTTATTATTAACACGGCATAAATTCACACAGACAGGCAGAAAAAAAAATAAAAATGAAGACATCCACATTTCATGGGATACATACAAGAACACACTAAAAGGAAACATTACCGGCATCGTCAGGAACAAAGAAATAAACCTCAAAACAGATTCCGAAGTATGGGAAGCCCTGTCTTTTCAGATCCCGCTCATGATCGAAGCCAATAGTAATGTCAAAGAATATCCCTATAAAGCAATATTAAAAGGAAAGATTGATACCTATAACTTTGTGTTGAAATCAAGCAAAAAAGTTGATTTTGCCGGCAATGAGTATCAGGCATTACAGATGGTACGCACGGATCCGCATAAAAACAGACAATTACATATTTGGCTGCTACCAGAGTTAAACAACATACCCGTTCTGATCGAGGCTTATCGCAAAGGCAAAATGGACTCTCGCGTACTGCTCGAAAGCGTACAATTCAATAATGAAAAACCACTAATAGCACATGTGATGGATGACGATGAAGAATTCTGAATTAAGCGATAAAACAGGTAACCAGGATGAAGGCGAAGAAATTTATTCTGGACCAAGCAAGTCGCAGCTAAAACGTGATTGCGACCACCTGGTCGATCTGGGTGAAGAGATATTAAAATTAAAAACTGAAGAGATAAGTTCATTAGATCTACCAGACGAGCTAAAAGAAGCAGTAAGCACTGCTCTGAAAATTAAATCTCGAAGCGGCCAGAAGAGACAACGATTATACATTGGTAAGCTGTTACGCTCTCTTGATAATGAAGAGATAGAGTCACAGGTAAAAAAAATACAGCACCGACATGATACAAACACAGCCCAGTTTAAACGTCTGGAAAAATGGCGTGACAATTTAATTGATAATGACAAAGAAACACTCAATGAAATTATTTCGCGCTTTCCGGATATCGACAGACAGCATATCAATCAACTCATCCGCGCCGCTCACCAGGAAAAGAAACATGAAAAAGCACCTGCTGCTTCACGTAAATTATTCAAGTACCTCCGTGATCTGGAAGAGCATAAAAACTAATAAAAAATCCTGTAGGCCGGAATAAGACCCTGTCGTTTCCGGCAATGGATGCGTCAGCAAAGCTATCGCTTATGCAGGCCTACAAACTGAGCAGTGGATACCGGCGACGAAGACCTCCTAACCAGCTTATAGCTAATCCATACGATTTTTTTCGCTACCTGATATAGGTGTTCTATAACAATAAACCACCCAATAAGTCGACAACACGAAAGTAATAATAACCACCATCTGGATCAGATATGAGGCTCGCATATCAATCAAGCCACTAGCCAGAGCGCTATATGCAACCAACAATGAAAACTCACTGCCCTGACCTAACCTGACGCCTAGCTCCCTTGAGAGCTCTTTATCTTCGCCGATTAACCGAAACCCCAGTTTAAATATAAATGGTTTTATCACGATGATGAGGACCGCTATTACGACACCTGCCAGCAATACGTTCTCTGTTACCAGAAAATCAAACTGCGCGCCGATGGAGAAAAAGAAAAGTATCAGAAAAAAATCACGTAATGGTTTTAAGTTTTCAACTATAACTAACGATACAGGCGACGATGCGAAGGCCACACCCGCTATAAATGCACCCATCTCGTATGATAAACCGATGATTTCTGCCACACCGGCACCCAGCATGCCCCATCCTAATGCCAATAAAAAACCATACTCCTGGATGATATCAAAACGTATAAAAAGGTTATTAATCACGTACCTAACAAGAACAAAAGCAACAACAATCAGCACCGTTAATTTAATCAACAACAGCGTGATTGCCATACTCACATTCTCACCCTGTCCGCCAGATAACAATACGATTAAAATAATTGCTATCACATCCTGCATCAATAACACACTCGTCATCATTTCACCCGTATGTCTATGATGCAGGGTTGTCGTGGGTATTAGTTTCAAACTGATGATCGTACTGGAAAACATCAAAGACGCGCCAATAATAACGCTTTCTAAAACACCAAAACCAAAGGAAAAAGCTGCGGCCATCGTTACAGCAAAAAACACCACACTGGTGAGTAACGTAACCACTGCCGTTTTACTGAACAGGTGATACAGGCGCTCGGGTTTTAAATTGATACCCAGTAGGTATAACAGCAGTATCACGCCGACATGAGAAAGCTTTTCTATGTGTCCCGGCTCATCGATTAAGCCCATACCCAAAGGACCGACAGCAATGCCAAAAGCAATATAGGCAAGAATAACAGGCTGCTTGAGATATAAAAAAACGGTTGCAAAAAAAGCCGCACCTGCGAATATCAAAACAAATTCAAAAATAATATTCTGATAATCCATTTAGACGATACCCTTTTAGCTGATGCGCTAATTAAATTATTTTAAACAGTAGTCTTTATCTCGATGAAAAATCACACGCAAAACGTTTGTGCTTAAGTGCCGGAAACATTTTTCTCGTATGTTCCAACTTATCAATATCAATATTTGCAACGACCACGCCCGTACCATGCGGCAATCGATTTAAAACCAGCCCCCATGGGTCAATAATCATGCTGTCACCATGTGTTTCACGTCCGCCGACATGATAACCACCCTGGTCAGCTGCGATAATAAAAGAAAGATTTTCGATCGATCGAGCACGTAATAAGGATTCCCAATGGACCTTGCCTGTCAGGCTAGTGAAGGCCGATGGCAAGGCGCAAATTTCCATATCTTGTTCCACCATGGCGCGAAACAGTTCAGGAAAGCGAAGGTCGTAACATACCGCGAGCCCTAAACGACCAAACGGTGTATCAACAACAACGATTTTATTACCCGGTGCTATGGTTTCTGATTCGGTATAACTCTCATCAGTGGCTTCGATGGTAACATCGAATAGATGGATTTTATCGTAGCGGGTAACTAACTCACCCTGTGGGTTATATAATAAACAGGCCGCAAACACTTTCCCTGTCTCTTCCGAAAGGATGGGAATTGTTCCGCCAACAAGCCAGATATTATTTCTCATTGCCTGTTCCTTAAGAAAATCCTGCAATAATCCAGAACCGAATTTTTCAGCAATTTTCACTTTATCTGTTTCGGCCGTTCCCATGATGGCAAAATTTTCAGGTAACACGACCAACTCTGCTTCCTGCTGCACCGCAATCTTTATTAATTTTTCAGCTTCAGCTAAATTAGCTTTAACGTTAGGCCCTGACGCCATCTGAATTGCTGCAACTTTACTCACCAAAAAATCTCCTGCTAAACCTTTGTTGTTAGTGTGTTATTTATAAATTATATTAAAAAAACTATTTCACCAGGGCGAAATTTATTACATCATCAGCGCCACTACCGGGAACTGCCAGCATCCGGCTTGAAGGGATGCCTAAAGAGACTAACCAGTCCATGAGTTCCTGCACCCAGAATTCACCTTCTTCACCACCTGGATATTGTATCTCTATTATCTTGTGTTTATCCTGCAGCCAGGCAGTCGTTACTTTCTTTAAGACTGGCAATGACAATATAGACTCACCACTCCGTGTCAATTCCCATTGTTCTGCATATAATTTCCATCCTTTAGCAATATTTTTAGCATCCCGATTATTACGCTGTTTACCGGTACCCACCCCTGCAGACGACACAGCCTGTAACGGTGAAACATCGCTTACAACTTTAGCATCTTTTACTGCATTATTAACGGATACATCAGCATAAAGTGTTGATGTGAACAAAAAGAAAACAAAGCCAAATAAATTTTTAAAAATCATCTTCTTCATCCGAATCCAGTGTTCGTTCAATTATTTTTTCTACCTCAGGATCATCCCAACTACCTGTTATCGAATAAACATTATGACCGATAACGCCAAGATCAAATACTTTCTGAATTAAAGCCAGGCCCGCACCAACGGCAACACCACCTAATAGAGCACCACCAGCAAAGGTCAAGGTATCCGTATGTGGCTTAACACGCATCAACAAACCATAATCCCGATCGATCAAACCGATACTACCAAACATATTAATATCCGCTGCCGCTGCCGATATATCAAATTTTTTCAATGCCCCATCACCATTAACAAACTCAAAATTTCCTTTGATAGAATCGAAAGAAAAGCCTTCACGAGTAACATCAGTAAAATCAAATGCCAGTCGATTGGCCAATTTAAAGATGTTAAGCAAACCCAATAAACGACCTCCGGCTCCTGGATCAACCTCTAATATCTGGCCTTTGTACATCTCAAAAGAAGATTCACCCTTTACATTCGCCCATGACAAACTGTAAGGTTCCGCCGACCACTTCGCGTTAAATTTCGCTTTATATTTACTACGATCAATGCTTTTCTCAAAACCCAGGCCAGTCAACGTCTTACCAAGATTATTGCCATTGATCGTTCCTTCCAAAACTGTTTCATGTGAATTGTTCCAGGATGTCAACCATGTACCACGTGCATCAAATACCATCGAGGGCGCTTTTAATGAATATTGATTGATTAACATACCATGTTTATGCCAGCTCGTTACTAACTTCACATCAGTAAAAACCAGATTATTCCACAATACTTTTTCAGATTTCAGATCAAGGGGAGGAATATCAGCAGGCTTTAATACATTAGTCTCTGTATCACTTGTGGTAACGAACAGGGCATGCAAATCAATATTCTTCAGGTCTAACTTAACCTGCGTATCTTTAGCCAGGCCCTCTGTAAATCCCCCTTTACCAGTAATATAATCTGATTTTATATCAAGGATCCACACCTTATCTTCATCTCGCTGTGCATAAACTGAAAAAATATTTTCTTGCTCCACTTCACTATCTATTTCTGCCTCTGGCCTTGAATCCGGTCTTGAATCTGTCTCTGCAGCTAGCTCATCTTTACTGCCCTCGCCTTCATGATCGAAACTCGCAATCGCATTTACGCGCAAGCCATTTTCATCAAGAACATCAATTTCCGTGGAGAAATTCACTTTTTCAGAAAATGGTTTGTACACTTTATCTGAAACTTGAAATGCGACATTTTCAAAATCAGTATTTGCCTTTATATGAACGAGATAATCTTCAGGCTGATACGGCACCTCTATATCTACATTCCATCTAGATTTACCAGATGCCCATTTTTCTGGAATCCATTCATAGTGCTGCAATAGGTAATCAGCAGACATAACACCATCGATATCAAAAATTATTTCACGGCCGGAAACACCATTTTGAGTAGAAGCATTGATCAATATATTTTCACCTTGAACTTTTGCCTTTATAGAATTAGCAAAGATGCTATCTTTCGTAAAGTCAATAATGCCATTAACATTATTGACTTCATAACCTAATGCTGGATAGTAAATTTGACTGTTAATAAAATTCAAATGTCCATCGATCGTCATCTCGGTTTCATCGTCATTTAGCGGCAATTCTATTTCGAGTTTTAAATCACTTTTACCCTCAAACTGAAACATCCGCATAGCACCGCCCAACACCTCATCTAACGGGCTGTTCCATATGTACGACTGAACATCTTCAACCCTGCTCTTCGCATTGATAGTTACAGTCAGATGCGGATCTGTTAAATCAGCGATTACGACCTCGCCATTAAATAATTTAGCGTTCTGCGTCTGACTTTTAGCATCTTTTACAACCAGTGATTTATTGTTAAATTTTATTGTCGCAGAAGTATTTTTCAACAAAGGCCAGCCTTTAAGGAAACGCATATCGACATTTTCAGGGGAGAATAAAACCTGAAAAACACCATCGTTTTCCTCGTAAGGAAACGCATTTAAAGCACCGTGTAATATAAATTTTCCATCAGCTATGTCACCATCAGTTACCGCCATATCTAACCAATCGACCAATCCTGGTGACATGATCCCAACAGGTAAATAATGTTTAGTATAACTAGCATCGGCATTATAAAAGTCTGTTTGTATATCGGTAAAAATATCCTCAAGTGAGGAGAATTGAATATCCAATCGTGAAAATGTATTGATATGGGCATTTTTCACCTGCAATTGATCACTCTTCAACTGCCAGTGATCATCATCGTAACTCAGCGCCAGTTTTCCTCGGATCACCTGGGTAAATATTGGATCCCTGAACAAATCAGCCAACTCAAGTTCAGTATTTTCCGAAATGAGATCAAAGACAGCCTGATGATTACCATAATGTAAAGAAGCATCTAACCCTGACAGACGAACATTGTTCTCATGATCCTGCATTGAAAAATCTGAAACCGTTGCCTCCAGGTATAGTTCATCCATTAAAACCTGCGAAGACATGTCCTTCGGCAACCGAAGGTTTAAATTATAGATATCGGATTGAATCTCGTATGCTTTAAATCTTTCTGAATCGGCCAGCATCTCCTTATTCAGAAAGACATCTGATATTTTTTGCACATCAGCAAAACGTAAAAAATCTGCGTTTAGATAATAATTTTCATCGTCATCACGAACTGATATATTGACGGGTCGTTGCCAGTCTGGATTTAGCCGCTCACCAAAATAAAAGTCTGAAACAGCGATATCCCAGTGGCTACCATCGTAAACATATCGAATGTCTGTCGACATGAACCTGGTTCCCCAGCTTTCTTTTGTTGCATTATTCCTGATTGACAAGTCCTCGGATACGAGGTGCGTATACAGTGTGCTGATATTACTACCATCAAGAGTTACCCATAGATCAACATCAAGAATGGCATTGAGCTGATACTCATCAGATAAATTAAATTTTTTATTCCACTGCTTTGCATTCAGCTGATGCGCCTCAACATAAACATCGCCGACCAGTGAATCGATATCACCGTGCAAATTAGCCACCACTGCAAGATCACGGCCGTATGCCTCAGGCAAGTTCATCGAAAGTTTTATATCATGGTTATTAAAGTTATTTTCAACATCGATATTCACATCCAGCAAACTTATATTTAATTTTTTATCCGTGTGATCCTGGAAGTGTATATTGCTATCATGCAGCAGATAATCAGAGTTTTTCAGCATGTACAAAAACTGTTCCGGCAACTCACTAGAACCTTCGCTAGTGAATTTAATCCCCTGCACTTTCCATTCATTGTCTGATAATTTTTCTATCGACAGGTCCACGCCTATCAAACCAACATCATCAACGATAAATTCCTGGCGAAAAATTGACGCGATGACATCAAGCTCGACAAACGCTTCCTTAAAATCGAATATTGGAATTGTGCCTTTTTCGTCATAAACGACAACATCGATTAACCTTAACCTGGGAGAGAACCAGTGAATCGCTGCGTCAATAGAATCGATCTTTACCGGGAGGCCTATCTGCTGACTGATCTCCTGCTGTATTTCATTCTTGTAACCTGTCGCATAAGGCAGGACTGCACGTAAGACACTAAATATGACTGCCGCAGATATCAACACCACTGCAAGACAGATGATGACATAGACTCTGAAGCGTAAGATCCATTGCATAACCGTTAAAAACTATTCAGAAAAATTAGAAAAACAAAAATATTGTCACACTATAACAACGTCATACTGTTCCTGGGTAAACATTGCCTCTACCTGGAACCTGATCGGGATACCTATAAATCCTTCTAATTCTGCAAGGCTGCTCGACTCCTCATCAACCAGTAAGTCGACGACATCTTGCCCGGCCAATACCAACAGTTCTCTGGCATCAAACTGGCGCGCCTCTCGCAATATCTCTCTAAAAATCTCATAACACACCGTTTCCGCAGTTTTAATAGAGCCCCTGCCGTCACAGGTAGGACAAGTACCACAGAGCACATGTTCCAAACTTTCACGCGTTCTTTTGCGCGTCATCTCGACCAGCCCCAGTGATGATACTTCGCTGATGGATGTACGTGCATGGTCTTTCTCTAGTGCTTTTTCCAGTGCACGCATGACCTGCCGCTTGTGCTCATCTTCTAACATGTCGATAAAATCGAGAATAACGATACCACCCAGGTTACGCAGTCTTAACTGTCTTGCAATACCTTGAGCAGCCTCAAGATTGGTTTTAAAGATAGTTTCTTCGAGGTTACGACTACCGACAAACGCACCCGTATTCACATCGATAGTGGTCATTGCTTCTGTCTGGTCAATAATCAGATATCCGCCAGATTTAAGCTGCACCTTTCTTTCAAGTCCTTTCTGGATTTCATCTTCTACACCGTGCAGATCAAAAACCGGGCGCTCTCCCGGATAATGCTCGATAAAATTAGCGACCTCAGGAACATAATTTTCAGCAAACTCAAGCATGCTTAAGTACGTTTCGCGTGAATCCACTCGAATGACTTCGATATCTTCATCTACCATATCGCGCAATACACGTAAAAATAGCGGCAGATCTCTATGCACAATACTCCCGGCTTTAACTTCTGCCGTGTTATTAATATTATCCCACAGCCTGTTGAGATACTTGATATCACTGGCGATAGCTTCCTTATCGGCCACCTCAGCAGCCGTACGCAAAATATAACCTGCACCTTCTATCCGGTGTTCCTGTTCGAGCAAGTTGTTTTTCAGGCGTAGCCGTTCTTCTTCATTTTCGATACGGGAAGAAACGCCTATATTATCTGCGTTTGGCATGAAGACCAGATATCGCGATGGAATTGTTATATTTGTTGTCAATCGCGCACCTTTTGTGCCTAATTGATCTTTAAGCACCTGTACTAATATTTCTTGACCTTCTCTCAGTACCTGACCTACATGAACTGTTTCATTACTGTTTTGCTTTTTGTTTTTATCTGCAATATCTGAAACGTGTAAAAATGCTGCTTTCTCCAGGCCGATTTCAACAAAAGCGGCTTCCATTCCAGGTAGTACGCGAACGACTTTTCCTTTGTATACATTACCAACCAATCCTCGACTTCTACTCCGCTCAATATATAAATCGTTCAACATTCCATTTTCGAGAATAGCGACACGTATTTCCTGAGGTGTCATATTTATTAATATTTCTTTACTCATATTATTTTATTGTTTTTATAATCCTGTTATGTCCAGAGACCATCTACTCAAATGTTTTGACACCGCACTGTTTAAGCAACTGAACTGTTTCGTATAAAGGCAGACCCATGACGCCAGAAAAACTGCCATTTATATTACTTATAAATTGTGCAGCCCCACCCTGAATCGCATACGAACCTGCTTTATCATCAGCTTCGCCCGTAGCTAAATAACTGTCTATTTCTTGTTCATCGAGCACTTTAAACTGCACCTGGGTACTACTCGTAGCGATAAGCTTTTCCTTATATGTAACTATAGCTACTGAAGTGTGTACTGTATGCTTTTTACCTGAAAGTAATTGCAGCATATTTTTAGCCTGTTGACGGTTTCGAGGCTTACCCAAAACCACTTCATCGATGACAACGATGGTATCGGAGCCAAGGACCGGTAGTTTCTGCCCGTTTTCAATGGTTTCGAATCCTATTTGCGCCTTTTCCATGGCGAGGCGCTGTACATAAGTCATCACTGGCTCATCTTGCTTTTGCGATTCATCTATATCGACAGACTGCACAAATGCTCTGACCCCAATTTGCTCCAGTAATTCAAATCGCCTCGGTGAAGCAGAAGCCAGTATAATTTGCGCGGACACGTTTACATTCAACAGATCATGCTCGATGATATGGATGATTATTCAAAATGCTCCATGCGCGATAGATCTGCTCCAGCAGAATAACCCGTACCAGGGTATGCGGAAAGGTGAGTTCTGAAAGTGATAACCTGGAGGATGCTTTAGACAGCAACTCATCAGAGACGCCATCGGGCCCGCCTATGACGATGGAAATATCCTGACCCTGCTGCAACCATGACTCAAGCAATGATGACAATTTCATGGTGGTAACTGATCTACCCAGAACATCTAGCACTATCAACACCGAACCTTTAGGAACGGCCGTGAGTAGTTTCCTGCTCTCATCACGCACGATTCTGGGGATATCCGGGTTTTTACCTCTTTTGATCAGGGGTAACAAAATCAAATTAATCTTTATTTCGGCGGGCATGCGTTTGACAAAATCCTGGCCAGCATCCTCGACCCAGCCCGGCATCTTATTCCCGATAGCAATAATATTTATTTTCACAACAAAATCAGGCCGTCTTTCAGATATATCTAGTTACTTTCAATTTCCTGTCTATTAATAGCATCGATTGACCACAGACTTTCCAGGTCATAATAATCACGTACCTGCCGCTGCATAACATGCACGATAATATCACCCAGATCGACCAAGACCCATTCACCCTCATTTTCTCCTTCTACACCCAGTGGCGGCTTTCCTGCATTTTTCGCTTCGACGGCAACATTATTAGCCATTGATTTAACATGGCGGCTTGATGAGCCGGTAGCGATGACAAGCCAGTCTGTTACGGTGGTTTTACCCTTTACATCAAGCACTGTTATATCTTCAGCTTTCACATCTTCAAGTGCATTAATCGCAAGCTGCTTAAGTTCATCAATCGTCATCTATAAAACCTCTTAATTTCTGGTATGCCTCGACGGGCATCCACTGACTAACATCTTCCCCGTCTAACAATTTAGCCCTGATCTGGGTTGACGAGATATCCAGTTGCGGAACAGATTGTAACAGGATTTTACCCGTCTCTCGCGGCGTTAATGCTTTTACATCCCGCGTCATCCTGCTGGCCAAAAACCGGTAATCGTCAGCACTCATCCGCTCGGCAATCGTATCTTGTTCAAAACCCGGGCGCGTCGTCACCACCAGGTGGCACAGATCAAACAGCTGTTTCCACTGGTGCCATCGAGTGATACCGAAGAACGCATCCATACCAACAATCAGGCATATATCCGTATCCGGATAATCTTTTTTAAGCGACTGCAGTGTATCGATCATGTAAGACGGCCCATCACGATGTAATTCGCGCTGATCGATGACAACATCAGGATATTTTTTCAATGCCGTTTGCAATAAGGACAAGCGCTGTTCCGCATTCAGCCATGGAACCGTACGATGAGGTGGAATACCATTTGGAATAAATCGTATCTGCGTTAAGTTTAATGTCTGCTTGACGCTGAGCGCAGGTTTAATATGCCCGTAGTGAATCGGATCAAATGTGCCGCCAAAAATACCGATCATGAAAGCAGTGCGTAGTGAATAGTGAATAGTGAATAACGTAGTGTCAGGATGATTAACATGTTATCTCTCACTTGCGTGCCACACTGGAATTCAGTAATAAATCTACTAACTGTTCACTACTCACTATTAGCTATTCACTGCCTTATATGCCCGTCACCTAAAACGATATATTTTTGGCTGGTTAAGCCTTCTAGCCCAACCGGGCCACGAACATGTAACTTGTCCGTACTTATTCCAATTTCAGCACCCAGACCATATTCAAATCCATCAGCAAACCGTGTTGAGGCATTGACCATGACCGAGCTCGAATCAACTTCGCGCAAAAACTGGCGTGACCTGGTGTAATTCTCTGTAATGATACTTTCGGTATGCTGTGAGCTGAACTGATTTATATGTGCAATCGCAGCATCTATATTCTGCACAATTTTTACTGACACGATCGGTGCTAAATATTCTGTTGACCAGTCACTCTCAGTTGCTGCAACACTTTCGATATTATTGTTTGCTAAAAGCAGCTGTGACTTTTCACAAGCGCGTATTTCAACACCTTCATCGGCATACATTTTTGCCAGTAAAGGCAGTACATCAGCAGCAACTGCTTCCGCAACTAATAGTGTCTCCATGGTATTACAGGTGCCATAACGTTGTGTTTTAGAATTAAACGCAACACTTAATGCCTTCTTCTGATCGGCATCATCATCGATATAAACATGACAGATACCATCGAGATGTTTGATCACAGGCACTTCTGATTCATTCGTAATACGCTCGATCAAGCCCTTACCACCGCGTGGGATAATGACGTCAACTGAATCTTTCAAACGCAGCAATTCACCTACTGCCGCACGATCCGTCGTTTCTATTACCTGCACCACATCTGCAGGTAAACCAGCGATTTCAAGCCCATCCTTTATGCACTTCGCTATCGCCTGATTTGAATTAATTGCTTCAGAACCGCCACGCAGTATCACTGCATTGCCTGATTTAAGACACAGGCCTGCCGCGTCTGCCGTAACGTTCGGACGAGACTCGTAAATTATAGCAATAACACCCAGAGGCACACGCATCTTGCCAACCTGAATTCCCGATGGACGATAAGCAAGATCAGTGATGGTACCAACCGGGTCAGGTAAAGCCGCTATTTGCCGTAAGCCTTCAGCCATGGAAACGATACGTTCATCCGTTAGCTCCAGACGATCGAGTAAAGCGTCATCCAGCCCTTTACTTCTACCCGCGACCAAATCAATGGCATTGGCTTTTTTAAGGGTCTCTGCGTGCTCTATGATGAGATCAGCGATGGCTGATAGCGCCTTATCTTTTTGACTTGTTGATGCCCGCCCAACCGCTCTTGATGCGTTTCTTGCCGCATGCCCGACATCGGTGATATAACGACTAATATCGTGTAAGGAGGATTTAATATTTGCATTCATGGTTTACATCGCCGCAGGATTAACTGCTTGTTATCTATACTGCTTAAAAGAAATATTATAACGAATGCCACTTTAGCTTGCAGAAACATTTATAAATTAAATATCGTGGTTTTTAAATGAAAAAAGCGACCGCCAGGGTCGCTTTTAGAAAGAATCATCAAATATTAGTTAACGCAATTTTCTACGAGAAACAGCCGCTAGAGCAATCAGACCAGAACCAAATAACCATACTGCAGCGGGCACTGGAATAACGGCTGTACCACTGCCGTAAATCGATAAATGTGACAGATCTTTCAATTGGCCTTTACTACCGTGACCATATATCCAAAAACCTTCATATACATCCTGAGTAAACAGGTAAGCAGACCATTTAACACCATGAGCTATATCTGGTTTACCTGTGACTGCGGGTTTACCCTTTATTGCAGGCTTGCCGCCTCTCGCAGAGCCCCCACCTACAGATGTAACACCGCCTTTTAAAACAACGATTATCTCATCGTTATCATCCCATATCGAAGAGTCAAAACTAAATAAACCGCTAACGTTACCAATTGAATCAACGTCAAGATCTATCAAATCACTCGATTGGCCATCATCAATTTTACCAAGCAAAGACCAGCTAGATATGCCAAAGAACT
>DAOWFN010000051.1 GCA_030637945.1 Gammaproteobacteria bacterium | reverse complement strand
TTGCTTTCAATCTGGAAACACTGAAAATTATTCTTCCTTACTCAATAATTCTTGCTGCAGTGGGTTTGATTGAATCACTATTAACATTGAGCCTGATCGACGATATTACCGGCACACGAGGACGTGGTAATCGAGAATGTATCGGCCAGGGCATCGCCAATTCCGTTACCGGTATGTTTGGTGGTATGGGCGGTTGCGCGATGATAGGGCAGAGCATGATCAACGTAAACTCAGGTGGTCACCAGCGTTTGTCGGGGATTGCGGCTGCCTTGTTTCTACTCATGTTTATTATGTTTGCTTCCAGTCTCATTGAGATAATTCCAATGGCTGCACTGGTCGGCGTTATGTTTATCGTCGTGTTTGGTACTTTTGAATGGTCCAGTTTTCGAATCATGGGAAAAATACCCAAGACAGACGCATTTGTGCTGATACTGGTTTCAGGTGTAACTGTTTTTACTGATCTGGCCGTTGCGGTGGTGGTGGGTGTGATCGTATCGGCATTGTTTTTTGCCTGGGAGCACGCTAGCCATATCAATGTGAAAAGTTATGACGATAAAGATGGCTCCAGAGTGTATGAATTAAACGGCCCATTGTTTTTTGGTTCAGTAAAAAATTTCCTTGATCTATTTAATCCGCTTGAAGATCCTGACGACGTCATTATCGAATTTCAGAACTCACGTGTAGCAGATCATTCAGCTATCGAAGCGATTGATAATCTGGCGGAAAAATATATTAAAGCGGGTAAAAAATTGCATCTGCGACACCTTAGCCCCGAATGCGCAGAGTTATTAACTAAAGCAGGTGATCTGGTTGAAGTTAATGTTATGGAAGATCCGACCTATCATGTTGCGGACGATCAGTTGGCCTGATGTCTGTCGTGGCGTTGAAAAAAATTATATTTACAAGTATTAACGAAAAGAATTAACGAATTTAATTTTTATTTAAGGAATAAGCATGAACAAGCTCGCTGATGAAGAGCAGACTATCACCAAACCAGGAATAATTAGCAGGAAGCAGCTGATTGCTGCAGTAATTTTTGCGGCACTGGCGTTGTTTCTGGCTACCGTAGTGCCTTCGATCCAGATAGCCTGGGTCATCGCCGTTCTGGTATTAACCATTTATTTGTTTGCATTTGAAATCGTTAGTGTTGATGTCGCCGCTGTGTCTGTCATGGTGTTACTGGGTTTAACGAGTTTATTAGCGCCATATATGGGATTAGAGCAAGGCCTGGTTGATAATAAACATCTGTTTGATGGTTTTGCATCCAATGCGGTCATGTCGATTATTGCGGTAATGATCATCGGTGCCGGTCTCGACAAGACGGGTATTATGAGTAAGGTCGCTGCCTTCATCCTGAGCGTTGGTGGAACCACAGAAACACGTATCATCCCGGTCATTTCAGCGACCGTTGGTTTCATCTCATCCTTTATGCAAAACGTTGGCGCGGCCGCACTTTTTTTACCTGTTGTTTCTCGTATTTCAGCTCGTTCCGGTATACCTCTGTCTCGCTTACTTATGCCGATGGGCTTCACCGCAATTCTCGGTGGTACCATGACCATGGTCGGATCCAGCCCGTTAATTTTACTCAATGATCTAATCATCACTTCCAATAAAGCATTACCTGTTGATCAGCAGATGGATACCTGGGGCTTGTTTTCTGTTACGCCTGTAGGGGCCGCATTGATCGTTACCGGTATCGCTTACTTTGTTATCGCGGGCCGTTTTGTATTGCCAAAAACTAAAAGTGAAAGCAGCACCAGTGGTTCTGATTCCATGCAATATTTTCAAGATGTCTATGGTGTAAATTATTCACTTTCTGAGGTCGTGGTTAGCGATGATAGTCCGTTGATCGGTATGCTTCTTGATGAAATTGAAAGTGCTTGTCGGGTTCGCGTTATTGCGACCAAACGACCGAATGATTCTATTCGAGTTGGTCCTGGCGCGTTGGCACGTGACCTTGAGATCGAGCCTGGCATGATCCTCGGTATTATCGCTGATCCTGAAGATGTGAATCGATTTGTGGATAAATCTCGAGTGAAAAAACTTGTGAAGTTAAGTACATTTTCTGATGCTCTGTCTACAGATAAAACAGGTGTTGCCGAGGTTGTTGTTCCGCCTGGTTCAACGCTTATCGGAAAAAGTGCGCGTGATGTCTGGATGCGAAAAACTTACGGCCTGGCAATGATCGGCCTGCATCGCAATGGAGAAACGCTGCGCGAAGGTGATGACATTCGTAATATGCCATTGAAGTCAGGTGATACGCTAGTCGTACACACTGAATGGACAGCATTGGAGAGGATCGAAAAGAGCCATGATTTCGTCGTAATAACAACGGAATATCCACATGAAGAAGAAGTTCGTCCGCATAAGATTGTACCTGCTCTTATCTTTTTTGGTATCGCACTTTTCATGGTGCTGTTTACCGATATCCGTCTCTCGGTTGCACTGTTAACCGGTGCGGTAGGAATGGTATTGTCCGGGGTGTTGAATATCGAAGAAGCTTATGAAGCCGTGAGCTGGAAAACTGTTTTTTTGCTGGCCTCGCTTATTCCATTAGGACTCGCTGTAGAAACATCGGGCACTGCAAAATGGATAGCTGACCAGGTTTTGTCAGTGGTTGGACATATGGATATCTGGGTCATCCAGTTGGCGATAGCGGTACTCGCGACATTCTTTACTCTGGTCATGTCCAACGTAGGAGCCACCGTATTGCTGGTGCCCCTGGCTGTTAATATCGCTATCGGTGCTGGCGCAAATCCAGCAGTATTTGCGCTGACTGTGGCTATTGCAACGTCCAATTCTTTCCTCATTCCAACGCACCAGGTAAATGCTTTGATCATGGGGCCTGCTGGTTATCGTGTTGCAGACTTTTTGAAAGCGGGTGGTATCATGACCATACTATTTCTAATCGTCATGATGACCATGATGAACATCGTATTTTAAGAGTAAATAATAATGAAAATTCAAAACTTACTGATGAAACTAATTCCTGTGTTACTGCTCTGCGCATTACCAGGTGTAGCAATGGCTGTAGAAGGTGGCTCCGATCGTCTGGATCTGACTAACCACTGGGTAGGCTTTGTATCTATCGGTATCTTTGTGCTGGCTTATTTGTTTGTCATGGCAGAAGAATTTACCCATCTGCGTAAATCAAAACCTGTCATTTTAGGTGCTGGCCTTATCTGGGGAATTATTGGTTGGTTCTACGCAACCAACGGTCTGCCTCATGAAGCAGAACACGCTGTGCGCCATAACTTTCTGGAATATGCAGAACTTATGTTGTTCTTGCTGGTGGCGATGACCTACATCAACTCAATGGAAGAGAGGCGAGTTTTTGATGCCCTGCGCGCCTGGTTGGTTCGCAGTGGTTTTGGTTTTCGTTCGCTGTTCTGGATAACCGGTATACTGGCGTTCTTTATCTCACCTATCGCTGATAACCTTACTACTGCGTTATTGATGTGTGCAGTTGTGTTGGCTGTTGGTGGCGACAATAGTCGCTTCGTGACGATCGCCTGTGTCAACATCGTGGTTGCTGCTAATGCCGGTGGCGCGTTCTCGCCATTTGGTGATATCACTACACTGATGGTCTGGCAGAAAGGTATCGTAGAATTCTGGACATTCTTTGCTCTGTTTATACCGTCAGCAGTTAACTATTTGGTGCCTGCGGCGATCATGCATTTTGCTGTGCCTGATGTTAAACCTGATGCTTCAGGTGAAACGGTGACGATGCAGCGTGGCGCAAAACGTATCATATTTTTATTCCTTGCAACGATTGCGACTGCTGTTTCATTCCACAACTTCTTACACTTGCCGCCAGTTGTCGGCATGTTAACCGGCCTTAGTTATCTGCAAATATTTGGTTTTTATCTGAAGAAAACTGCGCACAAGGATCATCATGGCAAGCCGGACAATGCTGAACATGATGCTCAGATGGGGTCTGCTGTGGCATTTGATGTGTTTTCGCCGGTAGCTAAAGCGGAGTGGGACACTTTGTTTTTCTTCTACGGTGTCGTCCTCTGTGTTGGCGGTCTTGGTTTTATTGGTTATTTAGGGCTGGCTTCCGAGATGATGTACACCGGTTGGGGCGCGACCAATGCCAATATCGCAGTTGGTGTGCTTTCGGCTATTGTCGATAATATACCGGTGATGTTTGCAGTACTTACTATGAACCCGGATATGTCGACTGGTCAGTGGTTGTTAGTTACTTTAACTGCCGGTGTTGGCGGTTCGCTGCTCTCTGTTGGTTCTGCGGCAGGCGTTGCATTGATGGGGCAGGCGCGAGGTAAATATACTTTCTTCGGTCACCTTAAGTGGACACCAGCGATCGCAGCGGGATATATCGCAAGTATCTATGTTCACATGTGGATTAATAGTGCGTACTTTACGGCTGGTTGATTTAGCCTGAGTGATTTTGCCGGCAACGCTGCCGGCGATAAGCTTGATCATAAACACCCTAACGTGTTATTTAAGATATTATTCCTGAAGCCACGTTAAAGCTTCATCGGCATCCTCAAAATATTTTACTTCACCAGAAATAAACCACGAGCCCACTTTAGAGTTGTACTCCTGCCATTTCTTGTTGCCAAAAACAGCAACCTTTTCAAACTCGCTGCCGTGTTTTAAACCAAGTTTGAAGTCATCCCAGGCAGCTCTTAACTCCCAGCCTTCCAGCTCAGAACCATCGATAAAGGCTTTGATTTTTGGATCGTTAATACCTTCAAGCGCCGAATCGATCATCGGGTTTATTTTTTCATAATCTTTATGTGTGAGCTTGCCGGTAGCTTTTAACGATAAGAAAAACTCACTACCGACTCTTTCGATACCAATAGCGAGACCATGTCTGACGATTTTCATATTGATTTCCTCCATCAGATGATTTAGCAATGATTCTACTCTGATGATTTTTAAAAAACTTGATAGAAGGCAATTAAAAGTTACTGCTTCAGCTGTCGGTCAGGTCTTTTATCATACGATAATGCTGTATCTCACCGAATAGCAGGTAAGTTTTTTCGGTAACTTCGTAACCTAGTTTTTTATAAAAATGGACAGCGGGTTCTCTCGCATCCAGGACGATCTGTTTGCAGCCTGAATCTCTGGCATGTTGCTCCAGGGTGTTAACCAGTTGTTGGCCGATTCCTTGATGCTCGTATGTTTTTCCGACAGCCATGTATCGGATCTGTGCCATTGTGTCTGAATTGAACTGCAGACGTGCGACAGCGAATACTTCATTGTCGTTATTGGTATCCGGATGCGGATTAGGCTTGACGGCCATGAGATGGAAGCACTGGTCTTCTATGTCGTCTATTTCGGAGCCCTCTGGTTGATTCCAGGGAGCACGTAATATTCTCCAGCGTAGGTGATAGTAGTTTTTAAATTCTGCTTCAGTTTCTGGTTGTTTTATACGGAAACGCACAGAATATTTGAGTTAGCCAGATGCTATCGTGCTCTATGAACTTCTTAATAAACTCTGCGCATGTAGCAGAGCATCGAGGCGCTGCTTGTACATATTACCAGTGTCAAAATGGTTAAGGACACCTTGCTGTTTCAGCATGTCGCAAACCTCATCACATGCACCGACCAGGAATATCTGCCGACCGGCATCGATGGTGTCGATAATAATATCTTCAAGTGCGCGTGAAGTAGTAAAATCGATATTGGGTACGTCGGACAGGTCAAGCAACATGATCTGGTAATCAGTAATCGTCGAGTGACGTCGGACCAGCGCTTTAGCAGAAGAGAAGCTCATTGCCCCTCGCATGTGGAACAGCATGATCTGGCCGTTGGCCTGATCCATGATTTCTGTTTCCTGTTCGCTCAAAGCGCGTTCGTAAACTGAGGCATCACCAGGTTTGGTTACGGCTTTCATGCTGGCGACTTGCATATCAGTGATACGCTGCATAAACAGAAAACTCGCCATGACCATGCCAATGCCAACAGCGAGTAATAGATCAACTGCAACGGTAACAATCAGCACTGTTAACATGATAACGATGCCTGCTTTAGGTGCAGTTTTCAGTCGTTTTAAATAGTCCCAATCTATAATATCGACACCGACTTTGATCAAAATGCCGGCAAGAACGGCTTTGGGGATGTCACTTGCCAGTGTACCTGCGCCAAGTACTATCGCCAGTAAGATGACCGCGTGTAATGCGCCGGATATCGGTGTTCGACCGCCAGCTTTTACATTGACCACGGTACGCATGGTTGCACCGGCACCGGGCAGGCCGCCAAATATGCCGGCGATGGTATTGCCTATACCTTGACCGATGAGTTCGCGGTCAGACTTGTGTTGTGTGCGTGTGACGTTATCTGCGACTAAAGAAGTAAGCAAGGAGTCAATGGCGCCAAGACCCGCTAAGGTTAGGCCTGAGCCAATCATTTGCAGTAACAGCTCCAGTTCGATTACCGGATATCGAAATTCAGGGAATCCTGTTGGGATTTCACCAATAATCGGTGTGCTGCCAGCAGGAACGAAAAATAGATAAGCGAGTGTGCCTATGACTAACGCTAGTAACGGAGAGGGTGCCAGATTATTTACTTTGGGCAGAAATTTTGGAACACCGAATACAATAGCCAGCGCAATGATGCCAAGCATCAGTGAGGTGTTATCGAGCAGGTTTATATTTTCCGGTATCGAGAGCGCAGCTTCTAATGGTTTGGAGCCTGCGGCCTGACCGAGCAAAGGACCAAATTGCAACAGGATAATGATTACGCCTATGCCGGTCATAAAACCCGATACCACCGGGTGCGGCACCAGTTCGATGTATTTACCCAATTTCAGCAGACCAAAAACGATCTGAAACAACCCGCCCATCATCACCACAGTAAAAGCTAGCGCAGCACCTTGTGCCGGGTCATCAGGAAACATACCGGTGTATTGGATAAAGATGGCTGCCATCACTACTGTCATCGGACCGGTGGGACCTGAGACTTGAGCCGGTGTGCCACCAAATAGCGCTGCAAAAAAACCGACAAAGATGGCGCCGTACATGCCGGCAATTGGACCAACACCGGAAGCGACGCCCATCGCCATGGCTAAAGGAAGCGCGACCACCGCAGCAGTAAGACCGCCGTAGATATCGCCGCGTATATTGTTAAAGTGTAAGCCGTTAATGTAATTCATAGGTGTTATTTACTTTTGTCAGATTATATTTTTATTA
>DAOWFN010000017.1 GCA_030637945.1 Gammaproteobacteria bacterium | reverse complement strand
TGCCGATGTCATCGCTCACATAGAACAGCCGGTGTCTGCGCCTGAGGTGGAGGAGCATGCTCCCAGCGCTAATTTTTTTGTGATAGGCGGTGTTATCAATATCACCATGATAACCGCGTATTTTATCTGGGCATTCAGGGCATGGAAAAAAGCAGATAAGCGGGGCGGGCGGTGACAATATTACTCTCGTCATCCCGCGTGTTTTCAGCCGGAATCTATCGACGGGAAGAGTACTACCGGCTATAAACGTGCCGGTATGACAGGCTATTTTTTAATCAATGCAATGCTGAAATTTTGCCGATGAGTATTTAGTTAGTTGTGACTCATGTGATATTACAGTGTCATCCTGAACGATAGCAGAGGATCTTGAAGTCTTTGCGTAACAATTGTATTGGTGGATGATGTCCTGCGGTAACGCTCAGGATGACAATAATTAAAGTTCTGGATGATAATTAAATAACGATAGTTTTTGTTTTAGTCCAACGAAAGATACGTCCGTATCTTTTTATACAACGAAACAATAGTAGCAGGCTGATGTGGTTGTGAAAAACTTGCCACCAGTCGACCGGACGGATCAACAAGAAATATCGCGCTGGTGTGGGAGACATTGTATATACCCGCTGCGCTTTCTTCTTCAAAGAAATATCCGGCGCCAAATTGTCTGGCTAGCTTGTCTATTTCCGTTTTATCAGCGGTTGTTCCGATAAAGTCTTTATTGAAATAAGTGACATAATCAGCGAGTTTTTCAATCGTATCACGTGTTGGATCAACAGAGATAAATATGACCTGCATGTCACTCAGAGCTGCATCTGTTTCTTCGACGAGTAACTTATGAACCGAGCTCAGCACCTGGAGTGTGGCCGGGCAAACATCAGGACAGGAAGTATAACCAAAAAAGATAAAGCTCCATTTTTCCTGCAATCTTTTCTCATCAAAAACTGTGTTGTTGTGGCCTGTCAGTTTGAATGGTTGCAGTAGTTTAAAGTCCGGGCGAAGTACACCTTCGAGTTCTGCTGGTCGCTCGGCTGGTTTTGTCAGTACATAAGTGACGGCCATGACGAGCAGGAAAAAGCCAAAGATTGCAATCGTGCCGATGGGTGTTTTTTTGATAGTCATGATAGTACGCACCTGAAAATATGCTTCGTGCAAAGCACTCTAGTAGTGATTTATTGAGTAATAATATGATTATATTTAATGATATGTTCGTTGATCATGCCCGGTTTTATTAATTCCAGATAACCATCAGCTGGTTTGATAGTGCAGGGTGACAGTGAGCCACATTCGAAAATAATTTTATCCTGCATGTAACCAAATCTTTCAAACTGTACGGTGGCTTTTTCATCCAGGTAACCAAAAGTATCTCTGACGAAGGCGCTGGAGTTTATCTGTTTGCGTATATTCACAAAAATTTTTGGGATAACGGACTCATCGACAGTTGATGCATATGGCAGCGGTATGTGCAGTAAGGCGACCCATTGCTGTCCTTCTTCTGTATATAATTTCATGTAGACATTATGGTGGAGAGTCCTTGATGGGGTGCCATTATTTCCTTCACGGGCAAAATAACCGTCAAAGATACTTTTGTTATCTGTTGCCTGCAATGCGTTAGAAATGCCGGGTAATGCAGTAAGTGCGGTTAATAAAATAACAGATATAAATTTAATTAGAGATTTTTTCATTAGTTAAATGCTCGTTAAAATATTTTAATAGGATGCTAAGAAGTCGTGGTGTGGCGATATAATTGCTGACTGACGAATAAGGCAGCGGTTAATAATATGATGGCACCTGCCTGATGTGCGGCCGCCAATGCTACCGGAACCACCAGCAGCAACGTGCTGATGCCAAGCGTAATCTGCAGTGCTAGTGCCGCAAGTAATAAGTGGCTGCCGATTCTTGCCAGTGGTTGCAGTTCAAGCTTGCCGGCTTTCAGCCAGAATACTGGAATAAGAAGAAATAACAGTGTCGCCAGTACTCTGTGGTCAAACTGTACGGTGATTATATTTTCAAAAAAGTTACGCCACAGTGGTGAATGTTCGAACAGCCCGGCGGGGATCAATTGTCCGTTCATCAATGGGAATGTATTAAAGGCAAAACCTGCGCGTGTGCCGGCAACGAAACCACCGCTTAAGATAGTAAAAATGATAAAGCCGGTAATGATTAATGACAGCCGTCCAATTTTATTATCATTGTTGTTGGGAGTGCTGACTTTTGGATACAGTAAACCGAGAGCAACCCAGAACATGTAGGCATAGATAACGACGGCGAGGCCAAGGTGTGCGGTCAGACGATACTGGCTGACATGAGGATCATTGACCAGTCCGCTCTTCACCATGTACCAGCCCATCAATCCCTGTAATCCGCCGAGTACAAACATAGTGATCAGTTTGGGTGTGAGTGCTTTTTCGATTTTTCCCCGAAACAGAAAAAACAGAAAGGGTAACAGAAAAATCATACCGATAGAACGGCCCAATAAGCGATGACCATATTCGAACCAGAAGATAGATTTGAATTCGCCTAATGACATGTTGAAATTTTTCAACTGGTACTCAGGAAATTGCTGGTAGAGTAAAAACGTTTCCTGCCATTCGGCCTGATTCAACGGTGGCAAAATGCCCATGATCGGCGCCCATTCCACCATGGAAAGTCCGGAGCCGGTAAGCCGGGTAACACCACCGAGGATAATCATGCCGAATATAACCGCACAGCAGACCAGTAGCCATATGGCGATGGCTTTGTGATTGGTGTTAGTTGAAGTTGTCGATGAATCTAGCAAACTGGTTTCCTGATGTTTGAAAAGTTCTGCATTTTAATTGGTGTAGGGTGGTATGACAAACATGAAGATCGCGGAACAAGATTCCGCTCCTACAAGTGGCCACAACTCCGTGGGAGCGAAATCTTGTTCCGCGATCTATCAGATCAGATATATTGCCGCTTTGATTTGAAGACTCATGCTTTTTTGCCTAGCAACGCATTCTTCGCATTACGTATCATCGTCTTCATCGTAGATTCACAAACCACCTCGTGATTTATCAAGTGTGCGAGACTATGCAGACGTGAATCATGTGTTTTAAAGTGTATCTGGAACCAGTCGTTCAGCTGTTGCTTGAACTTGTCTTTATTCAGTTCTGTTGCCGATTCAAATTCTTCGGTGATATCACGAATATCATCCAGTAGATGTTCATGATCTGCCTGATGCTCTTTAAAGTGGTCATAGTTGTGTCTTTCCATCATCTGCTCTTCCAGAGCAAAATGTGCGGAGATACTGCCATAGATATCACCGAGGCTATCGATCACGCTTTCTTTATCTGCATTGTTCTCGATCAGTTCGTAGATTGAGTTAATCTGTTTAATGAGTTCCTGATGCTCGTAGTCGACGCCCTGTACGCCGGTGCAAAATTCTTCTCGCCATTCAATTAATGCCATCAACAGGTTCCTGTGTAAGGTTAAGCTTCTCTGCTTTATTCAGAGCTAGTATGGCTCTGCATTCTAGTAGTAAAGCCAGACTACATTGTAATCTTTTTCTATATGTGCTGGTAATTTTGTTAATAAAGGAATATTCTTACTAACGATTTATTTGCACAGCAAATAAGCAGGTTATTATCAATATGTTCTGTTAGTCATGATGCAGGTCATGAATCAGTTTATTTGCGCCTGTGTCGTGTCTCTTGTGAGAATAGTTCCCGTATTTTCACGTTAATTTCAGAATAGATAAAAGTCAGTTGATATAGGTCAAGTTATATCAGGCTATGTGCAGTAACCTGCGCATCTGAACATGTCATTTGACACAGTTAAGTGTTTCATTTGGCAGACCGTGGTTTTATTTCATGCCTTACCGGAAGGCTAGTGGGAATTGCCATGGTCAGTGGCCGCTTTTAATATAAAAATACTAAGGAGACTTAATATGTCCCAAGAAGATAATATCCCTAAACCCGAGAGAATCCCTTTTTTCCAGAGAATGCTCGATAACCCGTTCCTGCTACTATTTATTGGTGTCGTCATGCCCACAGTTTTCTACATTTTGTGGGGAATCATGGAAATCGCCACTATTCCTGTTGCTGAATAAATAAGGAGAAGATTGATGACTTCATTTTTACCCCCTTCGGAGCGGATATGGTGGAATGTCCCGGTTGGAAAGCAGGAGATCGTGTGGATTGGTATTGCACTGACCTGGTGTCTGATCATGTTCTTTATGATGCCTTACTGGCACATCTACGGAAAACAAAATCTTTCTAACGAAGCCTACCAGACGACGCCGGCAAAATTTCAGGCAAAAGTTGATGCAATGGTTGAGCAATATCAGATCGGTGAAGAAGCCGGTATTCCGATTGTTCGCCCACCTGCAGGCAGCGATGTTTATCTACTCGGCAGATTGTGGCAATGGTACCCGATACTCGAGTTGGAGAAAGATCAATCATATCGCATACATCTTTCATCGATGGACTGGCAGCATGGTTTTTCTCTGCAGCCGGTAAATATCAATCTACAGATATTGCCTGGCTATGAAATGGTAGTCACCATGGCGCCAGATCAGGCAGGTGACTATGCGATTGTTTGTAACGAATATTGCGGCATCGGTCATCACACCATGCTCGGCAAAATTATTGTGACGGAGAAATAAAATGGCACAATTCAGAGTTTGCCCGGATACGGGCTTCTTTTTTGACAGGTCAGCCGAAAGCCTGATGAAGGCGAATGCAGTCGCAGGCGTGGTTGCCTTGTTGATAGCAGGCATCATGGCGCTGGGTGTTGTATTAACCCGTTGGCAGGAAGTGCATCTACTACCTGCAGACC
>DAOWFN010000088.1 GCA_030637945.1 Gammaproteobacteria bacterium | reverse complement strand
CTCTTTCTCCGCCATATTCTTAAAAATAAACCAGTGAGTTTCTGGTTTATTTTTAAGAATATTGTGAGTAAGGGTATGTGGTGTGAACCCTTGTTCGAAAAAATCGTCAGGAACGATTTTTAACATCAGCGTCATTTGCTGATGGTCCGAAGGGCGGAGGGCAGGAAGCCCGGAGTAATCCCTCTTTCTCCGCCATATTAAATTGACGCAACCTGCATAAACCTAGATAATGCGTCCCTCGCAGAATATGCGCCTGTAGCTCAGCTGGATAGAGTACTCGGCTACGAACCGAGCGGTCAGGGGTTCGAATCCCTTCAGGCGCGCCATACAATAAAAAAGCCCCACCAGTTTTTTGGTGGGGCTTTTTTATTGTCCGTTGTTTTGTATGGATTTGTTCGCCACCCGGTTCGAAAAAATCGCCGGGAGCGATTTTTAACATTCGTGTTTTTTGCGAATGGCCCGAAGGGCGTAGGGCAGGAAGCCCGGAGTAATCCTTTCAGGCGCGCCATAATATTATATAAAACATGGGTTTATTGCTCTTCAAGAAAAAACTGACTTAAAGCGCACCAATGTTTTTACACATTGATACTATGCGTGCATCACTCTAATTAAATTCATGAAAGAAAAGTACAATGGTTTTGTCTAATGCTTTAATTTCTCTGTTTGTATTAGCGTTTACTGTCAGGGTGGGCATCAATTTAACGATCGAAGTCGTTTTAATGCAGTGCAAAGATAACGATCGGTACGTAAACTGTTTTTTGAATCATCAAATAACCACCGCGTAAAACCGATGAGATAGATACGGGTTAAAAAAATCTCTTCAATAATTCGATGGATATCTTCTGTTTTTAATAGCGCAGCTTCTCTAAACCACTGCACTGTTCGACTAATACGCATAATGCCCAGAACTTGCAGATGAATATGACCTGGCTCCAATTTGTAACACAGCATCTGTCTGGTTACTCTGCGATGAGCACTCATCGACATAAACCATGACATCATCAATTGATGAATCCGTTCGTGTGCGGCCAGTGCGCTAAAATCCTCTGAAGCTTTTTCAGAAAGCAGGGTTTTGTCAGCACGGTCAAACCAGGCTTCGACCAGATCATCTTTTTGCGGGTAGATATTTTTTATCTCATGCAGAGAAATATCCAGTGTTTTCGCGACGGTATGCAAATTAACAGACTCCCAGCTGCTGCTTTCAGCCTGTTCCAGTGCCACGTCGAGAATTTGTTCAGCAAGGGAGTTTTGTTGTTGCATATATCACCATACTAATTTTTTGCATGATAGGGGTACCTCTGTTAATTGTAAGGAAAATCAGCGAAATATAAAGTCGTGACTTTGTTACTTTCAAGAATGATGTCCATAAGACGAGATGGTTATCTGATAACGAATGTGCTTGATTTTATTGAAACTCCTGGCCAGTCTGGTGTCATAATAGGCATCAGAGGTAAGCCTATGAAACTTGAGAAACGTATTCAGGAACTGGGCAGTGAGTTAATAACAAACATCAGGGAGTTGGATGATGAGCAGCATTGGCTCGATGCGCTTGTTAACCATGCGATTTCTGATCCCCAGTTCCGTATCCAGACGCTTCGTTTTATCGATGTCCTGCCCAGTCTCAATGATGATGTTGAACTGACACGTCATCTGCAGGAATACTTTGGTCACCTCGAAACACCTTTGCCTGAACTTGCGCAATGGGGGTTAAAACAATCAGATAAACCCTGGCTGGCACATATCGCCGCGCCGTTGGTGCGTTACACCATCCGTGGTCTGGCACGAAGATTCATGGGTGGTAACAATATTCAACGGGCATGCAACACTGTCGACAGATTAATGCATGGTGGCATGAGCAGTAGCCTTGATATTCTTGGTGAGGCATCGGTCTCGGAACATGAAGCCGATGATTATCAGAAAGCCTACCTTGAGATGATCCCTGCCATGTCGGCACACATGCAAGCATGGACAGGCTCAGATATGATAGATCAGTTGCATGGCAGGGCCGCGCCTCGCTTGAATATCTCACTCAAGTTGTCATCGCTTTATTCGCAGATCGATGCAGCCGACACCAAAGGCAGTGTCAGTGCGATCAAACAACGCTTGATACCGATTCTCGAATGTGCACATGAACACCATGCTTTTGTGATGATCGATATGGAGCAGTATGACTTCAAGAATATAATTCTAACGTGTTTTCTTGAGTTACTGGAGGGCAGCAGGTTCAGACACTGGCCGGATATCGGTATCGCTATCCAGGCGTATCTGCATGATGCATTTGATGATCTATCACGGATAGTTGAGGCCCTCAAGAAACGTGCTGTACCTGCAACCGTTAGACTGGTGCGCGGCGCCTATTGGGATTACGAAACGATCGTCGCCGATCAGAATAACTGGCCTTCGCCGGTGTGGCTTTATAAAAACGATACCGATGCAAATTTTGAACGTTGCCTGGACTATTTATTATCCGAACATCCTGTCGTTGAAACCGTTATTGCAACCCATAACATACGCAGTCTGGCTGCTGCGATGGCTATCGCTGAAAGCCATAATCTGTCGAAGCAAGATTATGAGTTTCAGATGTTATATGGCATGGCCGACTCATTAAAAAAACCGTTGCTACAGCGTCAACAACATTTACGTGTTTATGTGCCCTATGGTGAAACCCTGCCGGGCATGGCTTACCTGGTGCGGCGTTTGCTGGAAAACAGTTCCGGTCAAAGTGTTCTGGATATGGGGTTAATACATGAACGGCAAGTTAACCTGGATAAACCTGAATTTAGTTCGGGTATAGATATGCAGTCAGCCTCTGTTAGCGATTATTTCCATAATCAGGCCTTGCACCGCTTTACAGAAACAGCCGAGCATGATGTATTCGTGCAGGCATTGTCACAATGCCGTCAGCAATTTGATCAGAGCTATCCGCTTATTATCGATGGCAGATCATGTCATAGCAAACAAACCATAACGTCGATCAATCCCGCCAGGCCTGAGGAAACGGTCGGCACTGTGGCATCAGCCAGTCAACAGCAGGCGGATGTTGCATTGGCTGCCGCAAAGAAAGCACACGTTTACTGGCGTGGTGTCAGCGTGGCCGAGCGGGCAAACACCTTGCGAACGATCGCCAGTCTGTTGCAACACAGGCGTGTCGAATTCGCCGTATGGCAAATTTTTGAAGCCGGTAAAAACTGGCGAGAAGCTGACGCCGATGTCTGTGAGGCCATCGACTTTCTTAATTACTATGCTGACCAGGCAGAGCGGCTGGAACAGGTGACAGTTAATCAATCGGCCGGTGAACAAAATATCTTACGTTATCATTCTCGCGGTGTTGGTCTGATTATTCCACCGTGGAACTTTCCGTTGGCGATTCTTACCGGAATGCTGGCTGCCACCATCGTTTGTGGCAACACCGCCATAGTGAAACCATCGTCACAAACACCGGTTATCGCCGCAAAATTTGTCGAACTCATTCATCAGGCAGGTTTACCCGAAGGTGTGGTCAATCTGCTCACCGGCAGCGGTGCCGATATCGGTGAATACCTGGCAAATCATGTCGATATAAAGGTGATCGCATTTACCGGTTCGCTGGAAGTGGGGACGCGTCTGATAAACATTGCCGCACAACTTCATCCTGGGCAAACACACATCAAACGCATCATCGCCGAGATGGGCGGCAAAAATGCAATTATCGTTGATGCAGACGCTGATATGGATGAGGCGGTCACCGGTACGGTAAGTTCAGCATTCGGTTTTCAGGGGCAGAAGTGCAGTGCTGCATCACGTGTCATCGTGCTGGATCATGTTTATGATTCGTTTCTCGAACGGCTGGTAGAAACTGCCAGGAGCTTGCGGCTGGGTCCACCGGAAGATCCCGGCAATATCATGGGGCCTGTTATCAGCGCACAGGCTCACAGCCATATCCTTTCTGCAATCAATGACGGTAAACAGCAAGCGCGGATAGCACTGTATGATTCTGCGAGCCATTTAGATGATGGCTATTATATTCCTCCGGTTATTTTTACCGAGGTGGCAGCCGATTCTGTGCTGGCGCAACAGGAGATATTTGGCCCGGTGTTATCCGTATTACGCGCCAGTGATTTCTCACAGGCTTTACATATTGCAAACAACTCACAATACGCATTAACCGGCGGTGTTTACTCACGTGACCCCGATCACCTGGAACGAGCAAAAAATGAATTTAATGTGGGTAATCTGTATCTAAACAGAAAGATCACTGGTGCGTTAGTATCACAGCAACCTTTTGGTGGTCACAAGTTAAGTGGCACCGGATACAAGGCGGGTGGTGAAAACTATTTATTGCAATTTATGGATTCGAGTACGATTACAGAAAATACCATGCGGCGAGGTTTTGCGCCAAAGGAGGGGCGTTAGTAGTAAGTAATGCAATGACAGGCTAAGGTGATGATGCACTATTCAGACTGGTTTATCCCGCTTTCAGAAAATGACTTAACACTGGGTGCGGCGCGTGACAGTCTTAAACAGATTGGTGCACACAAAGACGATATTCCTCTTATTGTAAAACTGATCGAAAACCCGGCATTTTCTATCCCTGGGTTCACACTGTTTCATGGTGCAGTCGATCTAACTGCGCATGATTATATCCATATCATACTGGGTCGTGGATTATTGCCCGAGGATGAAGCGTTCACCATCGGTTATACCATGGGTTCGACTAAACAGATCGGTACGAATGAAGCGGCTTTGTTCGCATTGATCACCAGGTATCTGTACCCGGAAACCTATCAGTTCAGAGATCGGGACATCAATATATTTCATTCAGCGTTAAAACTTGCAGAAGCGTCTAACTGTGTGGCGCTTGATCAGGTTGATTATACACAGTTGATCGACGATACCTTGCAACAGGTACGTCGCAAACTGGGGATAATCGAAAATAAAATCAGGGCTTATTATCAGATTGAAAAAACACTTTATCCTGATAGTAAAGCTAGCCGAAGGTTGTTGGATTAAGTGACAAAATAGGTGTGACGCACGCCAATACAATGTGTTTGTTCATCCAGTAAATTTCGATTACATCAATCAGTGTAGAACACTACAAATCAAGGTTGGCATGTGTCATCAAACAAGGCATCGATAATCGGGCAATCTTCAATCTTGTAGTTTCTGCCTTTGCAACGAGCCGCCATATCATTTAATGCTTTTTTTAGTCGTTTTAAATGATTGATTTTTTTCTGTACACCACGCGCCTGTAGCATTGCCATCGCCTTGACTTCGCCGCAACTATGACCGGGCTCATCGACAAAGCGCAGCAATTCGCTAACTTGCATGATGGTAAATCCAAGTTCACGACTGCGCCGGATAAAGACTAGTCTCTTTAAATGTTCGAGCGAATAAACTCGGTGACCACCCTCCGTCCTTGGTGGTTCTGGCATCAGCCCGGTTTTTTCATAGTAACGTACGGTCTCAACCTTGCAGCCACAGGCGGTTGCAAGGTCGCCCACGCTATAGCTGGTTTTTTCTGAAATATTCATGCTGTATCCCTTGAACCTGTAGTAACTATAGGTTTTATAATAAGCCATATTAACCAGAAGGGGTACCTAATGGCTGAAATTGAACTGCTTTCCGAACTAACCTGCCCACGATGCGGACACAGATCAGGTGAGACTATGCCCACAGATAGTTGTCTGTATTATTATGAATGTAAGGGCTGCGGTGTATTGCTCAAGCCGCTGCAGGGTGATTGTTGTGTGTTCTGTTCCTATGGAACAATCCCGTGTCCGCCAATTCAAAAAGCTCATTAGGCAGTGGGTATTTGAAGGCGGTGTGGTGCAGGATCTTAATGGATTTAATGAAACACGGTTAATCATTAGTATACGGTTTCATTTTTAAACACTGAAATACTTTAGGATAGAATGTTATTACAGTATTTATTTTTGAAAGCTTGCTATTGGTTATTTTAAATTGATTGAGGCAGGTTTTAGGTGTTTTAATGTACCGTAAGATCTTGTTTTTAAATGATGTATAAAATAAGGGTTGAGCCTACAGGGAAGTAGTCTGTAATCCTTCCTGGTGCATCACATAATAAAAGCTCCTTTTTTTTATGGGCTTTTTTTGTTTTTCAAGGCTTAAAAATATATAGTCTCTTTAGGGAACGTGTAGTTTTTAATATGGATAAAGCGTATGGTTGTACGAGCAATAAGTTGTTTACTAAATACCAGTAGTTCACAGCTATTTAATATTCTTTAGATATAAGCCTCTTTTGTGCTCTTAAATCGTTTATTCCTTAAAAATATTGTTTTTTTTTCTATACTAGACGAGTAGTTAACAATTAATTGGATATTTTTTAAAATGATAACACCCGTTATTTTATCTGGTGGTTCAGGCACCCGCTTGTGGCCACTCTCCAGGAAATCGCACCCAAAACAGCTTCTGCCTCTGTTAAACGAGACATCTTTACTGCAAGACACTATAAATCGTCTGCAAGGACTTAAAGATATTGAAAAAGCAGTAGTTATCTGTAATGAAGACTATCGCTTCATGGTCGCTGAGCAGGTGCAATCAACGAGTATCGGCGCGAGTGCCATAATTTTGGAACCAGTTGGTCGAAATACAGCACCGGCTATCGCATTGGCTGCGTTTAATGCGATGCTGGGAAATGAAGATGCGATATTGCTTGTATTGCCAGCTGATCACGATATTAGAAACGTTAATGAGTTCCACAAAGCAATAGAAGTTGGGTTAGATCAGGCGTTAGATAATCATTTTGTTACATTTGGCATTGTCCCTGACAGTCCTGAAACAGGCTACGGTTATATTAAATCGACGGAGACCGTTGGTGTAAATGAAGTTTCAGCTATCGACCAGTTTGTAGAAAAACCCGATTTTGAGACTGCGACTAAATATCTCGATGAGGGTGGCTACTACTGGAATAGCGGTATGTTTATGTTTAAAGCGTCTGAGTACTTAAAAGCTTTGCAAAAGTTTGCACCGGAAATTTATGAGGCTAGTCAAAATGCTATAAATGCTGCGCAAAGGGATCTGGATTTTATCCGTGTCGGTGTCAAAGAATTTAAAGTATGTCCGAGTGATTCCATTGACTATGCAGTGATGGAAAAGGTTGATAATGCAGTAGTTATTCCTGTTGACATCGGATGGAGTGATGTAGGTTCATGGGCTGCACTGCATGAAATTGGCGAACGGGATGAAAACAATAATATCTGTATCGGTGATATAGAAACAGTCTCAACTAAAAATAGTTATATCCGTGCTGAACATAAATTAGTAACAACGCTAGGCGTTGAAAATTTGATTATCGTCGATACAGATGATGCACTATTAGTTGCTAATAAAAATCATGTGCAAGACATTAAAGATATTGTTGAAACATTATCTAAAGACAATAGAGAGGAAGTCGTTTTACATAAACGAGTCTGTCGTCCATGGGGCTGTTATCAGGGCATTGATCATTCGGATAGGTTTCAGGTCAAAAGAATAACGGTCAACCCTGGCG
>DAOWFN010000213.1 GCA_030637945.1 Gammaproteobacteria bacterium | reverse complement strand
TGTTAAGACGTATCTTAACGTTTGCCTTCTCACATTCTGTCAGCAGCATATTAAGGATATCTTTTGCGCTATCGTCACAGAACAATTTACCCAGATCGCGCTCGTGATAGGGGATACGATAGTCATTGACCATGGCGATGAAATCCCATTGTGTGAAGCGGCTTAATGCTGATTTGCAGAAATGTTTGTTGTGCGAGATGAAGTTGCTGGCGTCGACATCGATATTGGTAAAATTACAGCGCCCACCACCTGACATGAGTATCTTCTTGCCCGCCTTATTGGCATGATCTAATACGATAACTTTACGCCCGCGTTTGCCTGCTTCGATCGCGCACATCAAACCAGAGGCACTGGCACCGATGATCAGTACATCTATTTTTTTAATATTATCGGACATAGCAAAACAAATTTAAGTCTTGATAGGGTGTTAAAATACGCGCTATTTTATATATGAATATCATTAAAGCACACAACCTGGCTTGTCCCATCGACGGCAAAAGTCTCCAACAGACTGACAAGCAGTTTGTTTGTAAAAATGGCCATACATATGATATTGCTCGCCAGGGTTACGTCAATCTATTGCCAGTACAGTACAAACGTTCGAAACATCCTGGCGATAGCAAGGCGATGGTCGTTGCTAGAACCCGGTTTTTAGATACTGGAATCTATCAACCTATCGCTACTAAGGTAAATGAAATTGTATCGGCGCTGATTATAAACGATAAAGACGTATGTATTCTTGATGCAGGCTGCGGTGAAGGCTATTATTTTAGCTCACTAGTTACTTTTCTCAGTGATAGAGCTAACTCTAACAACGTGTCTTTTGTTGGCCTTGATATATCCAAAGACGCGATTATTCAATCGACTAAAAGAAGCAAACAAATAAGCTGGGTTGTTGGCACGAACAGGCAACCTCCTATGCTAGATGAAAGTGTTGACATTATCCTCTGTATGTTTGGTTTTCTGAGCATCGAAGGCTTCAACAAAATTTTGAAACCTGGTGGTAAAATCATCCTTGTCGACCCGTGCCCTGAACACCTAAAAGAATTACGGGAAATCATTTACCCCGAAGTTAACAAAGTAGAGCCGACAGCTCTAGCACCTTCTGATATCGCTGGATTTTACTTATTACAAAGTGAAACGATTCAGTTCAGAGAAAAACTCGATAACAACGAGCTAGTCAATCAGCTACTCGTTATGACGCCGCATTTTTATCGCGCGTCTAAAGAGGGCAGAGAAGCAGCATGCAATCTAGAAGTACTGGATATAACTGTTGATGTGACATTTAATGTTTTTGAGAAGGTCACATCATAAACAGTAAACCTGTGTGCAGCTCGGCAGAAAAACCTGCACTGATCGAGCCCACAGGGTAGTACTCGCACTATCTAGCATTAAAGCAACGTCTGGCAGCGATAGTGAGAGCAGGGAGCAGCAGAAACCACCAGCTCACTGAACCACCATGACCTGCAACGACAATTTCTGTTTCGATTGGATAAGTCCCACCATCATACGAATCATCGTAATAACTGTCTTCTAATGGCAAGCCTCTTAATGATCCATCTTCGTACGGGCCGTAATCAGCTATCCATTGACCGGTATCCGCATTATAGATATCAATTTTTATGTCGTAATAACCTGGAGGAAAATCATCTGCCAGTTCGGTTTCAATCACAAAAGTGTCTGATTCACTATCACCATATATATGATAATTGCCACTGGTCGCATAATAATTCCAAGGCCCGCCTTCAAGACTCAGATACAATTTTGCATACACGTAAGAAGTGTCGTAAACAGTATCGACATCGATAGCAACGCTAAAACGGTGATAGAAACCGTCGTAGTTTAAATCACTGATCAACTCTGTAGATGCATCATATATGAATACATCACCATAACCACCTGAACCAGTATGCAAAGCTTTAATCGTAGATTCTGTTCTAAAGCCTTCTTTGTTAAGCGGCTCCATAACGTTAGCTTCAGCTTGTTTTAATTGTTCATCTTTAGCAGTTTTATCTAGATCATCACTCTGGCTGAAGCTTATAGATTTTGAGGTGCGTCTATCAACTACTTCTTCTGCTATAAGAGGTGAAGACAGCAGGACTAGTGCAATCCAGATTGCTAATGAAGCGATTAATTGTGTTGTTGGTTTGTTAAATAACATTGCTATCTCCCGTTTATTGATAATACGAGGCCATTACAACATTACTTAACTGAACGATTACTGAACGGAGTGGGGGTGTTTTATATACAACTCTATATCACCTAAAACAACTTCACTCTCGCCTTTGCACATCGATGGAACAGATATTCTTACAACGTCATTCCGGTATGCTTTTAACCGGAATCCATACTTAAAGGAAACAAAATATTTCAGGTTCGTACTACTATAAGAGGTGGATACCGGCTATGAACATGCCAGCATGACTAAAGAAATCCTGGATACGAGTAATATTAAAGCGTTACTACTACCTGGGCGCCGCCAGACTGACTTTTATTTATTTCTATACTGCCGTGGTATGCCTGAACGATGTTTTTTACTATCGATAAACCAATACCATGGCCAGGTGTCGTCTGGTCCGCGCGCACACCGCGCTGTAATAATTCATCGATTCTATCTCTGGCAATACCCGGGCCATCATCGTTTACTGCTATACGTATCCCTTTATCGGTTTTCACTGATTTTATTTCAACGCTTTTATCTGCCCATTTAAATGCATTATCCAGGAGATTTCCAAGCACTTCCATCAAATCGCCTTCGTCACCTTTAAACACTAGCGCTGTATCTATCGCCAGATCAACCGTGATGTTTTTATCTCGGTAGACTTTATATAATGACTCAAGCATACGATCGACGAGCAATTTAACATCAATCGATTTACCAATATTGGCAGCGCCCGCTGTGGCAGCACGCTGCAGCTGATATTCAACGATTGAATTCATACGTGTGATCTGTTCCTGCGCAGAATCATCAGCTGTTTTACTCAAACCACTTTGTAAAACAGCAAGCGGTGTTTTCAGGCTATGAGCCAGATCACCCAGTGCATTGCGGTAACGTGTTTTTTGTTCACGCTCTTGTTCAAGTAAAATATTGATATTACTTGTAAGTCTTTCAATTTCAAGAGGATATGCATCCTGAATTTTTTTCCGCTCACCGCTTTCTATCAGGCTTAGCTCTGCACCTACTTTACGTAGTGGCGACAGGCCCCAGCGTAAGATAATCATCTGACTCACTAGCAACAACAGCGCCATAGCGACTAACCAGCTCCACAAAGTCGTCCTGTACTCAATAATCTGTTTATCAAACGATTTTAAGTCTGTCGTTATGTTGAAGGTTAATGAAGTAGCTTTTGTTCCTGTCGACCAATCTACGCCGTAGGCAAAAGTGTAATAAGCATTATTTTCAGTCTTTATTTTTTTAAACTTTTTTTCACCACCCTCAAGCGTTGCAGGCTGTGGTGGTTTCGCACCAAGTGCGGAAGATGACTGCCATAATGCTTGTCCCGTTTGATCTGTTACGAAAGCGTAAACACCAGAGCTCGGCAGACCTAACAGCGCATCAAGCTCATTGGAAGGCATCAATAGGCCTTCATCATCGACCTCTGCTGCAGCCATGAGCGCATATAACTGGCTGGTTAACTTATCTCGCAGAGCACTTTCGGTGCTGTCTATAAAAGCACGATCAAGGGTAACGGCTGTAAGGGTAATAAAGGTTATCAGTACCAATGTGGCACTTAAGATAATTCGGAGGTTAAGTGACATTATTTACTATCGTCACAAAGTGTAAACCGATAACCACGGTTACGCAGCGTTTCGATCGGTTTTAACGAACCATCCGGATCGAGTTTTTTACGTAATCGTCCAATCAAGACTTCGATAACATTACTGTCTCGATCGTCATCATGCGGGTAGAGGTAATCAGCCAGCCGAGCTTTTGATACTGCTTCACTCGAGTTTCTCATCATGTATTCCAGCATACGATATTCGAAGGCAGTTACATCGATCAGCTCTTCGTTAAGTAATACTTGCTGGGTAGCGGGGTTTATCGTGACACAACCACATTTAAGTTCTGTCGTTGGCGAGCCTGCAGCCCTACGCAACAAGGCTTTAACTCTTGCCAGCAGCTCTTCCATCTGGAACGGTTTGACAAGGTAATCATCGGCACCGGCTTCAAGACCTTCGACTTTTTCCTGCCAACGACTGCGTGCGGTTAGAATTAAGATGGGCAGGGAGCTGCCATCTTCTCGTAATTTTTTGATGATCTCGATGCCGCTCATACCTGGCAGACCGATATCGACTATTGCTGCATCTAATGGATATTCAGTAGCGAAAAAGTAACCTTCGTCACCATCGCCGCTGGTGTCAACGATATAGTCTTCAGATTCCAGGCGTGTCTTTATGTCTGCCTGTAAATTTAATTCGTCTTCAATGACCAGAACACGCATGGCTATCTACCAGATTTTTTGCCGGATCTATTTTTTTTGCCCTTAGCATCAACCTGGATGACGCGAACTTTACCGCTATCACTCAATATTTTTACTTTATAGACATCTGCCTTACGTTTAACACCCAGTACTCGACCCGGATGTTGCTGCGTAGCAATATCTGCCGCTTGCTGTTTGCTAATACCATCAGACGCTGCGTGCACGTTACTATTAAGCAACAGTGTTAGCGTAAAAAAGAGTAAAAAGAAAAAGTTTTTCATGAGATGCTCATAATTGTTTAACAACGGAAGCTTACACCGAAGCGCCATGGTAAACCATATATATGTCGCTTAGCAGAATCAGAATAAAATCCATGCTGCTAAACGACATAGGCACAGCTAGTCACGAAAGGTGATATCAAAGTTATCGGTATGCAGACCAATCATGAATCTAAGATGGTCCAGACCAATATAATGATCTCTATACGGATACTCATTTACAACATAGTGCGTAGTAGCATGGCCTCTGTGATCGTAATGATGACCATGGCTATGTCCGCGATAATGCTTATCATGGCGATTTCCATATCGAGTGCTGTAATGTCGATCTAAGTGATGGCCAAGGTTTCTTTTGTGACCTCTATCATGTTTTCTGTAGGCGTGTTTACCACTGCGATAATGCCCTTTATCATGGTGTTTTCCAGAACTCTTTGAGTATCCTGATTTATGGTGTCCACGATCACCATTGCCGGCCATCGATGTAGCAGGTGCCAGCGCCAGACCCATTGCAAGAACGCCTATAACAGGCAGCGTTTTAAGGGTATTTTTTAAGCTTGTAATGTTTATCATCTTTACTCTCCTAATAACGTTAACAAAAACCGGGTTACACCCGATGGTTGTAATGTATCGCTAACTGGCTGAATGAAAGCTGAACGAAAAAACACTGAGAATGGTGACTTTTCAAAAGTGAAAATAATAAAAATATTATTTTTGGTTTATAATTCAAGTGCTCTTATTAATAATAAGTCTAAATGTAAATGCAGAACATAATAAAAAATGATGAAACACATGTATTAATCGTCGATGATTCCGTAACGACCAGAAACGTAATAAAAAAATACCTGGGTAGTAATTATATGGTCCACCATGCGAGCAACGGCGAAGAAGCCTGGCAGCTGATCCAGTCCGAGGAAAATATATCACTTGTTTTCGCAGACCTGCATATGCCTGTAATGAATGGCATGCTTTTACTGAAACAAATCAGGTCATCCGATTGTCGACGTGTCTCAAACCTGCCGGTCATCATAATCACTGGTCATGAAGATAATGATGCCGCAAAAAAAGCGTCCTTTAATATCGGTGCTACCGACTACATCAGCAAACCGTTTTCAGAGCTGGATGTAGTTACACGGGCAAATTCGTACAGCAACCTCAATAAAAAAATCGTTGAACTTGAAACCAGAGCAACATCGGATGATTCGGTAGACCTGCTCAACAACAAGGGTTTTCATATTCTGGGCGAGAAATCGATCGCTAACGCATATAGACATAAACTTGAGCTTTCTATATTAGTCATGCAGGCGATAAATGCTGATAGTGATATCACGGAGCACTATGAAAATATCAGCATCGAGATGATACAGACCATAATCGAAACCCTCAAAAAATCATTACGTAAAGAGGAAGAACTCGCACATCTTGGCTCCGGCAGAATCGCTATATTGCTCCCGATGACAAAAGCATTCAAAGCACATATCGTCGCCATGCGATTTCGAACGGCTGTTGCAAAACTAGTGTTCAAGCATAATGGTGAAAGGATCAAGCTCAACCTTGCTATAGGCTTAAATTCATTGGCGAATCAAACGTCAAGCATCACAATTAATGAATTTCAGCAACAGACAGAAAAAGCATTAGAAGTGTCGCTGCACGATGGTGGCAAACTAATCGTAAGGCACGATGAAATAATAGATAGAGAAGAGTATAGAAAAGATCAGACGGCTCTTTCTCCAGACCAATCCATCGAAAACAGGCCACAGGCAATCAACGCTGACGTGCCAGACAATCAAACAACAGATTCACAACCATTAGATACGAGACATCTCTGCCAGCATTTCCAGAATATCCTAAATGGTGATTACAATAATATACCAAATCAGCATATTATAAACATGATCGAACCACTCGAATCTATCCTTAAGTATGCCCACAAACAGAGATTAAACATTGCTGAAAATACTATAACGGACGGCTTTAAGGCATAGATCTATTCCCAATGATCTTGAGGATAGATCTATATTCAGTACATTACTGTAATAAGTCCTGATCAATGGGGTAATAAATATCACTTGCTTTGATGAGCGAATCAGCAGTAAGCGCAGAGACGCTATAAACTTCTGTAACCACGCTATAATCCTGATTGATCTTTTTTAGCAAAAGATCGAAGTCACCATCGCCAGACAACAATATAACCGTATCAACCTCTCTGGCTGCTTCCATAACGTCGATAGCTATACCCACATCCCAGTCACCTTTAGCGGAACCATCACTGCGCTGAATATAGGGCTTAAGTTTCACATCAAAACCGATGTGTCTGAGAGCATCTTGAAATTTTTGTTGTTTATCGTCACCACGGTGGATTGCATATGCATTTGCCAGGACGATTTCACCTTCAGAGTTTATGCGTTTCCAGAATTTCCGGTAATCGAACTGCCTGCCATAAGTATCACGTGTGGTGTAGTAGATGTTTTGCACGTCTACAAAGATAGCAATTTTTTTCATGGTAGAAGTATAGTTTTGTTGCTATATGAATTCGCACCTACATAAAACACCTATGAGGCTTTACGGTTGCCTTGTTCCATACCTTGACTTGCCAGGTATTCTTCATAGGTACCACGGAAATCAACCAAACCTTTTGGTGTCATTTCGATAATACGTGTTGCTAATGAAGATACAAATTCACGGTCATGACTGACAAAGAACAGGGTACCGGGAAAATTGTCCAGCGCCAGGTTGAGTGATTCGATAGATTCCATATCAAGGTGGTTGGTAGGCTCATCCATCAACAGGATATTATTGCGCTCCAGCATTAACTTGCCAAACAACATACGGCCTTGCTCACCACCTGAGATAACACTAACTTTTTTGTTTATGTCATCTGATGAGAACAATAAACGTCCTAGCGTGCCGCGTATAGACTGTTCATCATCGTTTTCCTTGCCCCAGTAGCTCATCCAGTCATAGAGTGTTTTATCTTCTTCGAAGTCAGCGGCATGATCCTGTGCATAGTAGCCAAGCTGCGCATTCTCAGACCATTTTACACTTCCGGCAGATGCTTCCAGGTTGCCGTATAAACATCTTAATAAGCTGGTCTTACCGATACCATTAGGACCGATGATAGCGACACGCTCACCAACTTCTACCATGAGATCGAGATTGGCAAACAGGTAATCATCAAAACTTTTTGCTAAACCTTCGACTTCGAGCGCCAGGCGATGAAGCTTTTTATCTTCGTCAAAATAGATGTATGGATTCTTACGGCTTGAAGGTTTAACTTCTGCCAGTTGAATTTTATCTATCTGTTTTGCACGTGACGTTGCCTGTTTAGATTTTGAAGCGTTTGCAGAGAAACGACTGACAAAAGATTTTAATTCGGCGATCTGCGCTTTTTTCTTCGCATTCTCAGATTGTAGACGCTCGGTTACCTGCGTTGAGGCAATCATATAATCATCATATGTACCCGGATACATACGGATCTCACCGTAATCTAAATCGGCCATGTGCGTACAGACACTGTTCAAGAAATGACGGTCATGCGAGATGATAACCATGGTACATTTACGTTCGTTGAGTATATCTTCCAACCAGCGAATAGTGTTGATGTCCAGGTTGTTTGTAGGCTCATCTAACAACATGATGTCAGGCTCAGAAAACAGCGCCTGTGCCAGTAATACACGTAATTTCCAGCCCGGTGCTACTTCACTCATCGGACCATAATGCTGCTCGATAGGGATGTCCAGGCCTAATAGTAGTTCACCTGCACGTGCTTCAGCTGAATAGCCATCCATCTCAGCAAATTCAGCCTCGAGGTCGCCCGCACGAATACCATCTGCTTCTGTCATTTCCGGGTTAGCATAAATCGCATCTTTTTCAGATTTGATCGCCCACAGTTCTTCATGCCCCATGATGACCGTATCGATCACATTAAATTCTTCGTAAGCGAACTGATCCTGTTTCAATTTACCAATGCGTTCATTCGGGTCATTAGATACGTTGCCAGCTGAGGGCTCCAGATCCCCGCCCAGAATTTTCATGAACGTCGATTTGCCACAGCCATTTGCACCGATAAGTCCATAGCGATTCCCATCACCAAACTTCACTGAGACGTTTTCAAAAAGAGGCTTGGCGCCAAATTGCATGGTTATATTTGCTGTTGCTAACATTGTTTTATTCCGGGGATAAAAAAGTTTTAAGTTGTAAATTGAAAGTCGTAAACAACATGGTTCTAAGCAGCATCTCTCGTGCGAATATTACCATTTGAATTTTT
>DAOWFN010000031.1 GCA_030637945.1 Gammaproteobacteria bacterium | reverse complement strand
GCAAGATAGGTTTGTGCTTTTGTCCAATGACTTGTGTCTCCCGTTTCGTCGGTATTTAGCTCAGCAAACAAAAAGACAGCAAAGGCACTCTCTCGATCTTCTGGTTTGGTTCGTTTGTCCTCAATGCCTTTATCCACCACTTTGGCAAAATCATCACGGGTGTAACGTGGGTTGTAAGCAAAGAGAATAATTTGTGAACTGTCGAAAACATGAGGCTGATTATATTGATGTTTCCGAGCAAAAGTTTTACTCATGCGCTCTTTTGCTTCAGCACTTTCAATGACCACAAACTTCCATGGTTGTGAATTAATAGATGATGCAGAGAGGCGCATTGCCTCAAAGAGCACATCAAGATCCTCTTGAGGAATTTTTTTGCTGGCATCATATTTTTTGGTGGAATGCCTCCAAAGGAGAGTTTCGATAACTGGATGAACCATAGATATTCCTGAAAATTAATTTGATATGGCTCATTTCTACACATAATAAAAGTCACCATACATCCCCGTCTGACCTTGTCAGTATACATTAGAAATACCTAATATTTTGATTTCTCTATATACTAACGAACAAGTATAACTGAGAGCCAACGATATTTATTTCGACTTAAAAACAGTGGACGTACGTAGGGCAAAGACACTGAATACTTTATGGACACTTTTCAAGGTCGCCTTTAGATCGTTCTGGCTATGTCTGAAATATTTCCTCAAGGTCCGCTAAGAGTGTGACTTCAACTGATCGACGCAACACTTTATTCTTTAAGATAAAAAGAAGGAGTATTGTAAATGATATACAGAACACGAATAAACTACTCAATCGAACAGAAGGCAGAGATATGGGATCGCTGGCAACGTGGTGAGTCACTAAATTCAATTGGTCGAGCTTTTGACCGACCTTCATCTTCGATCTTTGGCCAACTAGCGCCAACGGGCGGTATACGTCCACCAACCCGACGACGGTCAAGGTTGGCGCTGACTCTTTCAGAACGCGAAGAGATCTCCAGAGGTAGTACTACAACACAAACCCTACGAGAAATAGCGACGACGCTAAATCGCTCGCCCTCAACCATTAGTCGTGAAATCAAACGCAATGGTGGTTATGATAACTATCGCGCTGCAAAAGCAGATCAGGCAGCATGGGATCGTGGACACAGGCCTAAGCAATGCAAACTAGCTTGCCACCCGATGTTAAAATATATTGTAGCAACAAAGCTTAATCGTAAATGGTCACCTAAACAGATTGCAGGCTGGCTTAAAAAAACCTACCCAAAAGAAGAAAATAAACAGGTGTCACACGAAACCATTTATCGAAGTCTCTTTATTCAGGCACGCGGTGTACTGAAAAAAGAGCTTCAACTGACGCTTCGAACCCAACGGGCGATACGTCGTGCCAAACAACATAGTATTAAAAGTGAAGGGCTAGGAAAGATAACAAATACGATCTCAATCAGTGAGCGCCCAGCCTGTGTTGAAGATCGTGCAGTACCTGGTCATTGGGAAGGCGATCTTATTTCAGGCTCAAATAATAGTCACATGGCTACATTAGTTGAACGTCATTCTCGTTATGTGATGCTAGTTAAAATTAAGGGAAAGGATACTGAAACGGTTATTTCGGCACTCATCAAACATGCAAAGAAGTTACCAACTGAATTATATAAATCATTAACGTGGGATCGAGGCAAGGAAATGGCAGATCATCAGCGTTTTACGTTAGCCACCGATGTGGACGTGTATTTTTGTGACCCACAAAGCCCATGGCAGCGAGGCACGAATGAAAATACAAATCGCTTACTAAGACAATATTTCCCCAAAGGAACAGATTTATCGGTACACTCACAAATAACGCTAAATAAGGTTGCTCGTGAATTAAATGAACGCCCGCGTGAGACGTTAGAATTTGAAACACCAGCAGAACGATTTAATGCATGTGTTGCATCGACCGGTTGACCTCGCAGTCGAGAACGGCCATTTAAATCACACCCAAGCCCCTTCTTGATCAACCTATTATTTGATATAAAAATCAATAATTAACCAAATATCACTATAATTGACTTATATATCAATATATTTTAATTGATATTTTTATCAAAATAGCTATCATTAAGACTCTATTATGATAAATAAATCAAAATGAATGAATCCTATATTATTAATGAGATTATAGAAGCTGCCAAAGCTCAAAATATCAGCCAGGGCGAACTGGCTACCCGTGCCGGTATCCGTCAGGAAACGCTGTCTCGCGCGAAAAAGAATTCCAACCTGCGTTTTAGCACCGTACTGCAACTGGCACAGATCGCCGGCCTCAAACTAAAGCTGATCGCAGACAACCCGGTGGCCGACAAGATACAGGAAGGCACCCTGTTTCCATCATAAGACCCCATCATGAGTACTGATAGAGAAGCCGTAATCTGGACACGCCTGGGTGGCAAACCTAATCGCATGGGACGACTTTATGTGACCGATAAAGAATGTCGCTTCACCTATGATGACGATTACCTGCAGCTGGACTTACCCGGTCTTGGACTGGTGTATGCACCTGAATTTTATGGCAACACCACCATCAGTCGTGAACGCAAAAAACCGTTCGATCTGTTTCCACCGATTCAGTCATTGATACCGCCCCGGCAAACAGATAACTTTCAGCGCAATCTGGCACTGAAGTATTTACAGACAAAAAACAGTCAGCAATTTTCAGCCGCCGACATGACAAGTTTTGATGCGGACTGGGAGATATTAAAGATTTCCGGTCACGGCGGCATCGGTCATCTCGATGTTTTTGAAAATGACAATAGCGCAGAAAACTGGTACGCGAATCCGCCCGCTCATGAGTTAAAAGAAATTTCTGATGAGTTAGGCTTTTCATTAAAACAGTTCATGACATGGTTTGAAGACGACATCGAAGTTTTTATTCAAACGGTTGGCCCTACGCCCAGTGTCGGAGGGGCGATACCTAAACTTTTACTATCCATTCCCGAATCAGGCTGGGATGGTCGCATCGGTTTACCTACCCGTGTAAAAACACCGGGGGTTATCGACGTGGTTTTGAAATTTGAACAAACCACACGTTATCCCGGCATCGTCGAACTGGAAATGCTGGCACTGGAGATGCACCGTGAAGCCGGTTTTGATGTTCCGCGCTACTGGCCCTGTATTTTCAAAGGTATGCCAGCACTTGCCATCGAACGTTTTGACCGCGACCAGAACAATACGCCTTTAAGCTGTGAAACCCTGTACTCCATACTCGCCTCAGGTATCCCTTTAAATAATCACTATGACTATCGCTACGATTTAATCGCACAGGCAATCGACCTGTCACCCGTTGAACTAGTCAGCGATACGATTAAAGCCAAACAACATCTGTTCAAACGCTTGCTGATGTCACTACTGACCGGTAATGGCGACCTGCATCTGGAAAATCTATCCATTACATGCAGTAACGACATCAAAGGTTTCTCCAGAATCTATGATCCCTCGCCGATGCGTGCATACGCACAACACGATATGTTAAGTGTCATGCCTTTCGGTGAATATGGGGAAACGCCCGAGGGCAGCGACCAGCCTATAACTCTCAAGCTCGCTGTTGAACGTTTTGCAAAAAGCTGTGGTTTAAATAAAACACAGCTCGAAGAGATTCTGGAAGATTGCCTGTCTAAAACCAGTGAGTTCAGTGCTCGTGTTGGCAATTTAAAAACAGTGCTGGACGAAAATAAAGAGCGGCTGATAAAACAGACAGAAATCATCCGTAAAAAACTTCTGGAATAGATCGATTTGTTAACCAATGCTACAAGATATCAAATAGTAGCGGCATCAACAGTCTGATTCTTTTTCTTAATTTTTGAGGGCTTCAATCAATTCCTGAATATGCCCTGAGTTTGCGGCAAAGTCTCCTCTACCTGAACGTGAGCTTGAATGTATATACAATGATGATTGATCTGCATCGATAGCTCTCGCCTGAACATAAACATCATCTTCAAATAAGAAAACCGGTGAGCGTACGATAAAATTAGCGTTATAGTCATCTTTATCATGCGCGATAATCCCCCAGCCTAATCCATTTACAATATCGAGAACTCGCGTATACAGTTTCTCTTTATCCATATCAAATACAGGTGTGCGTAATTCCTCAAAGTGTGGATTATCCGATGTTGATGCTGAATGAAGTGTCAAAAAAACAGTCAGACGCTTGGCCACTCCCGGGGGCTGGGACAAATGAGCACCATTTCTATATAAGGTAAAAGAAACCATTGCCGCAACCAATACGATAACGACCACTATTATTTTTAATACAGCCATCCTGTAAGCTCCGTAAAAACCATCTCTGCATCGTTCGATAGCTTCATAGTAACAGCTTAATCCTGCTATAAAAAGCGATAGCAAAATCAACACACAAAACATCAACACCTTTTCAACTGAAAACAAAAATATTGTTTGACACATACAATAAAATAAATCAGTATCGAGCCATGGTTATTCAATTTCTTCAACTTGCCGCACGCCCTATGATTGTCCGTTTTCACTGGAAGCGAATGCGATGGCCTTTGTCTATGTAAATTGAATTAAACCTAAATAGATAACAATAAAAGGCCACTGCACATAATCAGTGGCCTTTTTTATGCCTACATGGATGTAGGTAAGGAGCGTAAGCATTAGGGCAGGACGCCCGTAAGTAGAATAACGCAGGAGCGGTTATCGAGGAGCGGAAGCTTTGCCCATGGATAAGCAGAATCTTAACCAAAAATATTTTTAACAGCTTTGGAACGGAGTAAAAAGTGTCAGTACCAATATCGTACCTTTCAGTTATTTTAATCTGGAGCACAACACCTTTAGCCATTCAATGGAGCGGTAATGATGTTGGATTTCAGTTTGGTGTTGCAGCGCGCATGCTGATAGGTCTGATCGCATTAATTTTTCTGCTTCGCGTAATGAATATTGAATTTCCCTGGCACAAACGCGCACGAGTTGTTT
>DAOWFN010000063.1 GCA_030637945.1 Gammaproteobacteria bacterium | reverse complement strand
TGCTTTTACGATGAGCGCGCACGAGTTCACCAAGCTCTTCAGTGGTCTGGATTTTCCCGTATGGAATCTGTTTTATTGCCATATTCTTTACCAAAATAGTACCGTACGATAAAAATAGCACTAAATTAGGTGAAATGCTATAAAATTATTAAGTACGTGATAAGAATATGGTTTTTATATAAAAATAAATGTATTTATTACGTACGTGATAGGAAAAAACCAAAAAACCGGATCAGAGAGCAATTGAAGCTAATATTAGAAACAATTGCTCTCTGATCCGGTTTGTTTAATGATTACTAACTGTGGAACAGCAGTGGGGGTGGTAGCCAGTGCTTTGCCCGTCTGTTGATACACGAGCATATATAGCTACCTGCTTGGTTATAGTCATCTCCAGTTATTGTTTGTATGTGAGGCGTAGGGTATCCATACGCACCCATGTGCTTGTTTCTGGCAATAAGCACTCCCATGTAATCCAACCATTAACATTTGTTCCTGTAAGTTCTTTGGCAGCTGCTGAAGGTGATGTGTGGTCATTCCCGTTACTGAGCTTAAGTCTTCCGTCAATAACAGTAGCTGTATGTATGTTGCCTTTATGAGAGAACCTGAACTTTGTTCCATGAGGAATTGATACGCCTTTAATGACCCATGGCTTTTCATTTGGTGCTGGTCTTGAGCTAGTTGCTGCCCGTAGTTTAAGCATACGCCTGAGCACGTCATTCTCTGAATCAGTTTCAGACTTTCTCATTGGACTTCCAATTATTTGATACATCGAATCCATTAGATGGAAAATTTACTGGTATGAGAGAGTTGCTTAGAGAGATTGTTGCTTATCATCCTTCAATAAATAGACAGGAATCTAATGACATCTTAGATAAATATCAACACAGTTTTAGTTTTATAAAAAGTTATATTGACGTCACAGGTTGGGTCTGATTAAGAGTTATCTAACATTAGTGACTAGCCAAATGGTATAATTACCAACTGTGCTAAGAGGTAAGGAGCTGTGCCTCTTGTAGCTTTGTAGGCGTAGTGAGAAAATACTTAACAAGTGTGGTACATCTGTGTGGTACATCTTACAAATGATTTCAATTAACTTGTTGTTTATAAAGGGGATATGTAAAATGGTGCCGAGAAGAGGACTTGAACCTCCACGGGCCAAAGCCCACTAGCACCTGAAGCTAGCGCGTCTACCAATTCCGCCACCTCGGCATGTGATGAAATTTTCAAGCTGCGAACTTTACAAGGCGTTAATCCCATTGTCAATTTGTTGTGAGTCAACACGTTACCGTTCTATTAAATTGTTATTGGCTAATACGCCAGATTAAATAATGTTAAAAAAAATTAAGAAAAAGATTGTTGAAAAAGTTCGTAAAAAAAGAAAAGTTACGAAAAAAGATCCTTTGCCTAAAAAGAAGAGGCAGAAAAAATCTGATCCTGTAAAAAGAGGCTCTAAAAAGCACGCTATCAAGCGAAAACGCAAAGTGGTTGATCCAGACGCGAAATTAGAAGCCAAACGTTACGATAATCCGGTCGCTAGCCGAGCTCTGTTACTTAAGACTATTCAAAAAGAAGGCATGATGACACAGTCGTCAGTGTTCGAGACTTTGCATGTCACACCTGATCAAGAAGAAGGGGTTAGCCGACGCTTAAATGCGATGGTTCGTGATGGACAGTTAGTGCGTAATCGTCGTGGTGGTTTTCTGCCAGTCGACGAAAAACACTTTATAAAAGGGCACGTTATTGCGCATGCTGAAGGTTATGGTTTTATGGTGCCGGATGAAGGCGGCGATGACCTGTTCTTATGTGCAAAAGAAATGCGTGCTGTCTTACACGGTGATCATGCAATCGCAACCGTCGTAGGTGTTGATCGGCGCGGTCGTCTGGAAGGTTCTATCGTCTCTGTCATCGAACGTGCTAATACTACATTGATAGGTCGTTTGTTCGATGATGATGGTGTTGTCTACGTCGTGCCTGATAATAAGCGCATCTCGCAAAATGTCATTATCACAGGTGAAATGTTTGAGCAGGCGTCTGCAGGGCAGATAGTTACAGTCGAAATAACCAGTCAACCAACCAAAAGAAAACAGATGGTCGGCAAGGTTGTCGGTGTGATCGGGGATCACATGGCACCTGGTATGGAGATCGAGATAGCCATACATAGCCATGGTATTCCACACGAATTTTCTGATGAGGTAATTAGTCAGGCGGAGAATTTTGGCGATGGTGTTAAGGCAAAGGACAAACAAGGGCGCGTTGATCTGCGTGATTTATATCTGGTTACTATCGATGGTGAAGATGCCAGAGATTATGATGATGCCGTACATTGTGAACCAAGAGACAATGGCTGGAAGCTAATCGTTGCGATTGCTGACGTTGCACATTACGTTGATGTTGGATCATCTCTGGATGTAGAAGCATACGAACGTGCAACCTCTGTTTACTTTCCGGGGCGTGTCGTGCCGATGCTGCCGGAAGCTTTATCCAATGGTCTATGTTCGATAAACCCTGATGTTGATCGCCTATGCATGGTATGCGAAATGTTTATCAATAAACAGGGCGAGATAGAAAGTTACGACTTTAAAGAAGCCGTGATGAAATCACACGCGCGACTTACCTATACACAGGTTGCACAGGCGCTGGAAGATGATGGTATGGGAGAAATTTCTGCTGATGTTTATCCTCACATCGTAAACCTGAATGAAATGTATCAGTCGCTTGATTCAGCGAGAAGGCAACGTGGCACGATAGAGTTTGATACCACCGAAACTGTTATCAATTTTACAGATGACAAGAGGATAGAAAGCATAAGGCCATCTGTTCGAAACGATGCGCATAAAATAATAGAAGAGTGCATGATTTCAGCTAATGTCTGTGCGGCGAAATATATAGCTAAAAGTAAACGACCGTGTCTGTATCGTGTGCATGAAGATCCGACAGATGAAAAGATAGAAGATTTGCGTGGATTTTTGTCAGACCTCGATTTGAAGTTAGGCGCACCATCAAGAAAGATCATGTCAAGCGATTATGCAGCGTTGAGTGATGAGATCAAAGAGCGTGATGACTATCATATGATTCAGACATTGATGTTGCGATCTATGAAACAGGCTATATATATAGCTGAAAATTCGGGACACTTCGGTTTGGCTCTGACGCATTATGCACATTTTACTTCGCCTATACGTCGGTACCCTGATCTGTTGGTGCATCGCGCGTTAAAACATATCGTACGTAAAGGTAAAATGGTTGATTATATGTATACGCAGGAGCGAATGGCTAACATGGGTGAGCATTGTTCAACGAATGAACGTCGAGCAAATGAGGCAACACGTGACGCTGAATTTGCGCTTAAGTGTGAATATATGCTGGATAAGATAGGACAGGATTTTGACGCGCATGTGACCGGTGTGGTTGGTTTTGGTTTATTCGTTGAATTAGATGAACACTTTGTTGAAGGTTTGATTCACATCACAAATCTACCAAAAGACTATTATGTTTTTGATCCGAAAACGCATCTGCTCGTTGGTGAAAACCGTGGCATACAATTTGGTTTGAACGACAAGATTCGTATACGTGTGGCGCGTGTTGATATGGATGAACGTAAAATTGATTTCGAATTAATATCGGAACATTAATTCGCATCTACAGCAAACATGGCAAAAAAATCACAAGAAATAATATATGGCATACACGCTGTCGAAGCCGCTATCAGAAATCAGCCGGAAAATGTTTTACAGGTTTTTATACAGCAGGGTCGTAACGATAATCGTATAAAAACCATTTTGAATATAGCCAAAAATTCTGGCGTATCTCTGCAGTCAATCACAAATGACAAGTTAAAAGAAAAATGTCCCAAAGCACGTCATCAAGGTGTGGTGGCTGAAATCCGTCGTAGTAAAGAAAGTGCTGTAACGCTTGAGAATATTCTGGAAAAAGATCAGTTGCTGTTATTGGTTCTGGATGAAGTACAGGACCCGCATAATATCGGTGCCTGCCTGCGGACAGCAGATGCGGTTGGTGTTGATGCCGTTATCGTTTCAAAAAATCGAAGTCCAGCATTAACACCTGTGATAAGGAATGTGGCGAGTGGTGCAGCTGAAACGGTACCTTATGTGATGGTGTCGAACCTGGCGCGTGCCCTGGAAAAAATCAAAGACAGTAATGTCTGGGTGATGGGAACAAGTGGTGATACCCAGCAGACAATATATGCTGCCTGTAATGGCATTAAGAGCAATCAATCGCTGGCGTTGGTCATGGGCTCAGAAGGCAAGGGTATGAGGCGTCTAACGCGTGAAGCATGTGATGAACTGGTCTCTATCCCAATGCAGGGCAGTGTCGAGAGTTTAAATATATCAGTTGCCACTGCGGTTTGTTTGTATGAGATTCGCCGCAGCCAGAAAACAGGCCCGTCTGAGGAATCTTAAGTAAGATGGCTGCTGGTTCAGAACTACACATTATCGTACCCGGTGTATGCGGACCGCTTGCTGAAACCAGATCAATAGAAAACAACCGTTTTATAAAAGATTGGATCAAAGTTTTATCGAGATCGAATTCCTGTTCCTCGTCATCGGGTATCGATAATGTGATCACATCATTATTTAATCTTTCGATAGAGGGTGATTTCCCATCAGCTTCACTAAGTATGCTCGCCCAAAACAGCTGTGATACGTCATTGGATTATATGTTTGCTGATCCTGTTCATATGCAGGCGGACATGGATCATGCGATACTCACTTCGAGTGCTGATCTTGCCATCAGTGAGGATGAATCGGCA
>DAOWFN010000082.1 GCA_030637945.1 Gammaproteobacteria bacterium | reverse complement strand
GTGGTGATGAGATTATTGCTAGCCGACTTTCTTTCGATCCCACAAGTACGCGTTGTATGGAATGTGTTGAGAAATAAGCTGTGATCTGTGATTAATTTAATACGAGCATGTGACGTCGGTTGTTGTATAATGCGCCGGTGATTTTTTGGGGAATCGTCTAGTGGTAGGACTGCGGACTCTGACTCCGCCAACCAAGGTTCAAATCCTTGTTCCCCAGCCATATAAAACATTAAAGCCCCTTTTTAGGGGCTTTAATGTTTTATATTGTTGTAGTTCTATATTTGAGCCTTGTTCAACAAATTTGTCAGGAACAAATTTGAACGCACGCAGTGCGGCCCGAAGGGTGAAGCCCATGGATGGGCGGAATAATCCTAGTTCCCCAGCCATATATAAAAAGCCCCATTTCTGGGCTTTTTTATTAGTCAGGTTTATTTCCGCTGATGGTAATGCTTTCGGCGTTGAAGTGTAAAGCAATATCTCTGGTCGAAGCGTTATCGCTTTGCGAAAAATAGTCCTGATGTAGAATAACTTCTACATTTTCAAAACCTGCTTCTTCTAGCCAGCTTGTGTAGTCGTCTTCATAAAGCGCACCGACGATGCATTCGGCCCAGAGTTTAGGGTCGTTTTTTGCTTCGGCAAGTTCCTCTTCGCAGCGTTGGATGATGATGTCTGATATCTGTAACCTGCCACCTGGTTTTATCACGCGAAACAGTTCTGCGAACGCCAACTGTTTGTCAGGAACTAAATTAAGCACACCGTTACTGGTGATGACATCTACCGTATTATCTTCCATGGGAATGTCTTCTACATTACCGTGCAGGGCTTTGATGTTTGTAGCGCCCATTTTCTCGATATTGGTGTGCAGTTTTTCGTGCATGGCATGGGTCATATCCAGACCGTATACTTTTCCGTTATTGCCGGTGAATAATGATGAGATCAGTACATCAGTGCCGGCACCGGCACCGATATCCAGAATAGTATCGCCTGTTTTTATAGCGTTACAGCGGAATGGGTAACCGACACCGGCAAAAGACTCTAATGCGGTTGGCGGTACAGCGTCGAGTTGCTCTTTTGGGTAACCGAGAAATTCACATATGGACCTGCCTGTCGGGAAATGGAAACCCATCTCTGGTCTGGTCGCGACATCGGTGTACACTTGTTTTACCGCATCGAAAATGTTCTCATGAGTGAATTTATGTATCATTTTTTTTACTTTTCTGAGTGGTGTCATCGTCATCCATCAAGATGCGATGTGCGGGTCCTTCCAGATCCTCGAACTGATCAGATTTCACTGCCCAGAAAAAAACCCAGATAATGATGCCGGCGAGCACGAGTGCCAGTGGAATTAATAAGTAAATGATATTCATTGTTTATCTGCTATCTTTTATCTACTCAGGCGTAAAGCATTCAATACGACGATAAGCGAGCTTACCGACATGCCTATCGCGGCTAACCATGGTTGCACATAACCCATCGCTGCTGCAGGGATGGCGATGATGTTGTAGCCGATAGCCCATGCCAGGTTCTGTTTGATGACGGTAAATGTTTTTCTGGCAAGGACAAGCCCATTATACAAATGTGAGATGTGATTGGATATCAAAATCATATCCGCCGTTGCCGCAGCGAGTTCACTGCCGCTGCCCATGGCGATAGAAACATCTGCGGCGGCCAGGACGGGCGCATCATTGATGCCGTCACCGACCATAACGACGGTCTCTCCTTTTTCTTGTAGTTTTTGCACATAACGCAATTTGTCGGCAGGTTTGAGTTCGGCGCGTACATGCTCGATACCTGCGCTATCTGCTATGCGTTGGCTGATACTGGTCTGGTCGCCACTATACAGGTAGGTATCGATATTATGGCGCTGTAGCTGTGATATTAAGTTCGGCGAGTCATTACGTAGTAGATCATCAAAATAAAAAACAGCAGCTAAGGTATCTTTACTGGCTAATACGACAGCGGTTTTATTTTGTTGTTGTATCTCCGTGTTTAACTGTTGGCTCAGCGTTTGTTGGCAGTGGTTGCTGACAAAGTCTCGATTACCGATATACCATTCCTGATCATCGATCTTTGCCGTTATGCCTGCACCCGGTTTATTTTCAACGGAAAGTATTTTATAAGGGTTGTCGTCTTTAAATTTATTACCGGCATACTCTATTAAGCTGCGCGCGACAGGGTGCTCTGATTCGGCTTCGATGGCTGCGGCGATCTGGAGGCACTGTTTTTCTGAAAGCGAAGAAAGGGTCTGTACATCAGTAAGTGACAGATGGCCCTGCGTTAAGGTTCCTGTTTTGTCGAAAACAAAAGCTGATGCTTTCGCCAGTGTCTCCAGTACATGGCTGCGTACGGGCAATAATCCTAGTTTCGCGAGTTGACCACTTGCGGCTGTTAATGCAGTGGGGGTGGCTAATGACAAAGCGCAGGGGCAAGTCACGACCAGTGTGGCAACGGTATATTCCAGCCATTGTGTCGAGCCGTTTAAATACCAGTAGCTAGCAACCAGGCCGGCAACAATAAGTATGGCAAGCACGAACCTGGCGGCAATTCGGTCAGCAAGTTTTGCTATAGGGGGTTTGTTGCGCTGTGTTTCGTCGAGTAAGCGGTGAATGGATGCTAGCACCGTATCATCACCCGTTTGTTTTACTTCTATTACCAGTGGACTTTCTGTATTGGTGCTGCCGGCAATCACTTTGTCGCCGGGCGATTTGGTGACAGGGTAACTTTCTCCGGTGACTAATGACTCATTAACACCTGATGTTCCACGTTCGACGATGCCGTCTGCGGCGATATTTTCTCCGGGTTTGACCAGTATGTTGTCACCGACTCTGAGTTCTGCAACGGTGATGATGGTGTGGTTATTAGCCTTGTCGATTTTAGTTGCGACAGCGGGCGTGAGGTTGAGTAATGATTCGGTATGTTCTGCGCTGCGTTTTCGCGCGGTCATTTCAAAATAGCGTGCGATCAATAAAAAGAAAGTAAACATGCTGACGGAATCGTAATACACCGCGCCCTGATTAATGATGGTGTGATATACACTGGCTGAAAATGCGATAGCCATACCCAGTGCAACGGGAACATCCATACCGACCTGTTTGTTTTTGAGGTCGCGCCAGGCATTGTTGAAGAACAGGCTGGATGAGAATAGCAATAAAGGGATGCACAAAGCCAGGCTGGTCCAGCGGAACATCTGTAAAAATCCCGGATCTATTCCCCACCACTCGCCTGTGTACATAGCAACAGCAAGAATCATGATCTGCATGCCGAAGGCTGCGGCGATGCCGAGCCGTTTTAAATGGGACTTACGTTCTTTCTCGATGATGTACTGGTGGCGCTCAGGGTCGTAAGGGTGTGCCATGTAACCGATGCGGCTGATCGCTTCGAGTATTTCGCTTAACTGTAATTCATGATTATTCCATTTGATGCGTGCACGATGCGTGGCGTAATTAATATTGACGTCGATGACGCCATGCAGTGCCTGTAATGTTTGTTCGTTTAGCCAGACGCAAGCTGCGCATACGATGCCTTCCAGTATTAATGAGACTTCACGTATGTCACCGTCTTCGCTAACAAACTGTTTTTGTACCAGTGGGTTATCGTAAGCATGTAACTGGGATAAAAATTCAGGAACTATTTCTTCTGGTTTGGAAGGTTTGTCGGTGCGGTAACGATAAAAATCGGCCATACCGCTGTTGACGATAGATTGGGCAACGGCCTGACAGCCGTAACAGCACATGGCTCGAGCTTCACCTTCGATTTCAACTGTGATATCGAATTGTTCAGGCACTGGCAAGCCGCAATGGTAGCAGGGTTTGTCAGAGGTGTTTTCAGTCATATGGTATTAAATTACATACAAATTATATTTAAAATAATAGTTTATATGATATAGCTATTTGCAGTATGATAAAGGTCAAGCATGGGAGTGCGGGTGAATCTATGGGTGTGGATGAGTCTTGAGATGTGGATAAGTCAGGGGTGTAGATGAATAAAGTACTTAATATAGAAAAGCTCAAAGTCAGTTGTAAGCAGTGTTCTTTGAAGGAACTGTGTTTTCCTCATGGCATGGATGGCGATGACATAACTAAGCTGGATAATGTTGTAGATGCCCATTCAGTCAAAAAAAATGATTATCTATATCGTGAAGGTGATGTTTGTCGTGCGCTTTATGCGGTTCGCTCGGGTTGTGTTAAGACGACTGTGCAAAATGCCGCAGGTGACTCGCAGATAGTAGGTTTTCACTTGCCGGGTGAGCTGGTCGGGTTTGATGGTTTTGCAACCGATGTACATGCTTGCTCTGCTCAAACGCTGGAGACAGCAAGTGTTTGTGAGTTGCCACTGGATAACCTGGAAAATTTGTGTGCAAATATTCCAGGTCTGCAGAAGCAGATGCGACGCATCATGGGGATAGAGGTAAATAATGATCATGAATTATTGCTTCTATTGGGTAAGATGAATGCTGATGAGAAGTTAGCGACATTTTTGCTCAATGTATCGCTCCGCATGAAGCAACGAAACTGGAAAGAGGATGAGTTTAATCTGAGTATGAGCCGGCAGGATATCGCTAATTACCTCGGTCTTGCGGTCGAAACGGTCAGCCGACTGTTTGCGCAATTTCAGGACAATGGCATTATTAAAGTTGATAAGAGACATGTCGAGATTATCAACATGGCAGCACTCAGAGAAATTATCAGTGATTGTCAGGGTGGAACTCAACAGAGAAATGGCTGAGTGTTTGAAGTATTATGCCTTGAGGTTTCTATTCTTTAGATGAAGTCATCTTTTAATTGAATGACTTATTTATAAATTGATATATGTCATGTCTGGCTGAATTGAATTTGATTAGAGTCCGCGTGCGTAATTTTTAGGCAAGCGTTCCAGTCTGCCGCTAGGTAATGTTGTTGCTCGATTGGAAAGATGGTGAGAGTATCATGGACAAAAACTATAGAGTCGAAACCGCCGTAGCCTGGTTTCATCAACGCTGGAGATAAATTTATGCTGTCACACCTGTTTGGTTTGTTTGTTAACCCTAAGGCGGAATGGGAAGTCATCCGCGATAATCCTTGTCGTATAGGCTCAGGCCTCTGTGCTTATGTATTTGTACTGGCAGCGATTCCTCCGATCTCTGGTTACATCGGCACGACGATGTTTGGTTGGGAGATAGGTGCGCGTGAAGCCGTTAAACTATCACATGAAAGTGCGATGGTCATAGCGATTGCTTATTACCTGGTAATGCTCGTCGGCGTGTTTACCATGGGTTTTATGATCCACTGGATGGGTAAAACATATGATGCCGAACAGCCATTAGCTCGCTGTATTACTTTGGCTACATATGTTGCGACACCGATGTTCCTGATAGGCGTTTTCGAAATGCTGCCGATCCTGTGGATAAATTTTCTGGTCGGTTTGCCGGCACTTGCGTACTCGGTGTATCTGCTTTATACCGGCGTGCCTATTATGATGGAAGTTTCTGCTGAAAGAGGTTTTCTGTTTTCCAGTGCGGTACTCGCGGTGGGTCTGGTTGCGCTTGTTTGTATGATGGTCGCGACGGCTATTCTTTGGGGCAGCGGTTTTGCGCCTCAATTCGTGGATTAACGATGTGTCGAACTGGCATACTGCTAATTAGTAAATAATAATATTATAAAAATCTTATAACTTCTGTAATTTAATATCACTGTTAGAAGTGAATACGGGACTAACTATGACGAATGAGCAAACCTACAATTACACCGTAGTTCGACAATTTGCCATCATGACGGTGGTGTGGGGCATAGTAGGCATGGCCGTCGGCGTACTGATTGCGTCACAGATGGCCTGGCCGGCGATGAATTTTGATACCCCGTGGTTGAGTTTTGGCAGACTTCGTCCATTACATACCAATGCGGTGGTCTTTGCTTTTGGTGGTTCGGCATTATTTGCTACCTCATATTATGTCGTACAGCGCACCTGTCATGTGCGTCTGATTTCTGACAAGTTAGCTGCTTTTACATTCTGGGGCTGGCAACTGGTAATTTTGAGTGCAGTGGCCACTTTGCCTTTTGGTTTCACATCTTCGAAAGAGTACGCGGAACTTGAATGGCCGATCGATCTTTTAATTACAGTGGTTTGGGTGTCGTACGCCGTGGTTTTCTTTGGTACGATCGCTATACGTCGCATCAAGCATATATATGTCGCCAACTGGTTCTTTGGTTCTTTTATTCTTACTGTGGCAATGTTGCATGTAGTAAATAGTGCCGCTATTCCTGTGAGCTTCCTGAAATCTTATTCTGCCTATGCCGGTGTGCAAGATGCCATGATACAGTGGTGGTATGGGCATAATGCTGTAGGCTTCTTCCTGACGGCGGGTTTCCTCGGCATCATGTACTACTTTATTCCTAAGCAGGCCGAGCGTCCGGTTTATTCATACCGCTTGTCTGTTGTGCATTTTTGGGCTTTGGCGTTTACCTATATCTGGGCGGGGCCTCATCACTTGCATTACACAGCGCTGCCTGACTGGACGCAATCACTGGGTATGGTGTTCTCACTTATCTTGTTAGCACCTTCATGGGGCGGCATGATCAACGGTATTATGACTTTGTCCGGTGCATGGGAAAAATTACGCAGTGATCCAATCTTGAAATTTCTTATCGTGTCAGTATCGTTTTATGGGATGTCGACCTTCGAAGGCCCGATGATGGCGATCAAGACAGTAAATGCTTTATCTCATTACACGGACTGGACGATTGGTCACGTGCATTCTGGTGCTTTAGGCTGGGTTGCTTTCATCAGTATCGGGGCGATGTATTTCCTCATACCCAAGCTGTTCGGTACAGAGATATTTAGTAAGAAACTTATAGATGCGCATTTCTGGATCGCTACAGTAGGTGTCGTGTTGTACATCACATCGATGTGGATATCAGGCATCATGCAAGGTTTGATGTGGCGCGCGGTAAACAGTGATGGTACTTTGACATACAGTTTTGTGGAAAGTGTACAGGCGATGCATCCGTTC
>DAOWFN010000157.1 GCA_030637945.1 Gammaproteobacteria bacterium | reverse complement strand
TTGGGCCGACCTGCTGCGCCATCTGCATCGTTAGATCGCCGGTACCGCCAGCGGCATCCAGTGCTTTGTCGCCAGGCTTCAAGCCCGTATGCTGCATTGCAATTTTTTTCCAGATACGATGAACGCCAAAAGACATGACGTCATTCATGATGTCATATTTGCTTGCCACCGAATCAAACACACTCGCGACTAAACTTTCTTTTTCATTTTCGTCGACTGTCTTATAACCAAAATGTGTTTCTTTTTTTGTCATGCCTGTAATCTCTTACGCAAATAGAGCTCGATTAAAAACTTTAATCTATTTTTCTGCGCTCATGTCCTGCTGCTTTTAAACGATTCAGATAATCCTGCCATTTCTCTTCATAGGTATCACCCAGTTCATACAGATAATCCCAGGTATAAAGGCCGGTATCGTGTTTATCATCAAACACGAATTTCAGCGCATAGTTACCTTGCGCCTCTATCGCATCGATATTCACTTCTTCCTTATTGAGCTGCAGTATCTCCTGGCCCGGACCATGGCCGGTAACCTCGGCAGACGGTGAATACACACGCAGATATTCACAGGGCAACTGATGTACCGAGCCGTCTTCATATTCAATTTCTAAAACGCGGCTCTTCTGATGTAAATTTATATTTATTGGTTTTGACATTATCTAATTCTCTAAACTCTTAATTTTTCTGCTCTATAAAATATATCGGCTTAAATCTTCATTTTCGACTAAGGCGCTTAAACAGTCGTTAACATATTCAGCGTCGATAATAATCGACTCACCTGCCTTATCCGGGGCAGAAAACGAAATCTCCTCAAGCAAGCGCTCCATAACGGTATGAAGCCGTCGAGCGCCGATATTTTCAGCACTTTCATTTACATCAAACGCTGATTTTGCTATCTGCTTCACGCCGTCTTCAGTAAAATCAATTTTCAGGCCTTCTGTATCCATCAAAGCTTTGTACTGCACCGTTAAGGCCGCATCCGGTTCCGTCAATATACGTTCAAAATCTTCGGCATTCAACGCAGTCAGCTCAACACGGATCGGCAAACGTCCCTGTAGTTCAGGGATAAGGTCACTGGGCCTGGTCAGATGAAATGCACCCGAAGCAATAAATAAAATATGATCTGTTTTGACCATGCCGTACTTCGTCGTCACCGTACAGCCTTCTACCAATGGCAACAGATCCCGTTGCACGCCTTCGCGCGACACGTCTGCGCCACCGCCGCTCTCGGCACGCTTCGCTACTTTATCTAACTCATCGATAAAAACGATGCCATTCTGCTCGGCATTTTCGACGGCCTTTGCTTTAATCTCATCTTCTTTGATCAGTTTACCCGCTTCTTCATCAAGGATGACTTTACGCGCTTTATCAATACGCAGCTTGCTGGTCTTTTTCCTGTCACTGCCCATGTTTTGAAACATGCCCTGTAGCTGGGAGGTCATCTCTTCCATGCCCGGCGGCGCCATAATCTCTACACCAACAGGTGTAACCGACACTTCCAGCTCAATTTCTTTATCGTCTAACTCGCCATTACGCAGTTTTTCTCTAAATTTCTGCCGTGTTGTATTATCTCTATCTTCTTCAGGTTCACCAAATTCATTTCTGGCGGGTGGCAATAAGGCATCTAAAATACGCTCTTCAGCTGCCTGCTCTGCCAGATGGCGTACTTTTGCCATCTCCTGCTCACGTGTTGCCTTAATCGACATGTCGACAAGATCGCGAATGATAGAATCAACTTCGCGACCAACATAACCAACTTCGGTGAATTTAGTCGCTTCGACTTTAACGAAAGGGGCATTTGCCAGATGCGCCAGGCGGCGGGCTATCTCCGTTTTACCCACACCCGTTGGCCCAATCATCAAAATATTTTTTGGCGTAATCTCGTTTCGTAGATCTTCATCTACCTGCATACGACGCCAGCGATTACGTAAAGCAATCGCAACTGCACGTTTTGCATCATTCTGACCAACAATGTGTTTATCTAATTCCTGGACTATTTCACGGGGTGTCATTTCAGACATATAGCTATAACCTTCTATAAAATTCTTTATTTTGTTGCTAAATTCGTTAAATTTCTTCTATCGTGCGATTTTTATTGGTGTAGATACATATATCACCAGCAATCGCCAGACTTTTATCTACGATTTCTTTTGCCGAAAACTCCGTGCTATCAAACAAAGCCCTGGCTGCAGACTGCGCATATGGCCCACCCGAGCCTATCGCAATCAGATCATCTAACGCTTCGATCACATCACCCGTTCCAGAAACCAGTAAAGAGGCCTCTTTATCAGCAACGATTAACATCGCCTCCAGTTTGCGCAACACTCGATCCGTGCGCCAGTCCTTTGCCAGCTCGACCGCGGCGCGCTTTAGCTGGCCGCTATGGCGCTCGAGCATGGCTTCAAAACGCTCCAATAAAGTGAACGCATCCGCCGTCGCACCAGCAAAACCAACGATGACCCTGTCACCATAGATTTTCCTCACTTTGGTGGCATTGCCTTTCATCACCGTATTGCCCAGCGTTACCTGCCCGTCGCCACCGACGACAACTTTGCCGCCACGGCGGACGGTGAGGATGGTTGTACCGTGAAATGTTTCCACTAACTTAACTCCAGATTTGGTATGTATTTTACAGGCCAACAACATCTGTAAATTTAAAAGGGGAATTTTACACTATGGAGGAGGATGCTCATACCATGAGCGATTTGGGGTTGCTTTTATCTTTGAGCCAGCAGATAGCTATAATGGCTTATTATGGTGGAATAAAAGTTAAAAACAGGCTTATATCGGTTAGGAAGAGACTTTGAATTTAGTCCATTCTCCCTCTGGGACGCCTACATGGATGTAGGTGGTAGGGTTACGCAGGAGCAGTTACCGAGAAGGTTAGGATGAGGGTGTTTTATGTTTTTTGCCCCCACCTCAATAAACCATTAAGGCTGCGGCCGCTCAAAAGTCCACTGCTTTTCATCTGACAAAGACTTATTAAACTTATAACCGCCCAGTTTGAATTTTTTAAGATCTTCCGGCTTCTCAACACGGTTGCGAATAATATAATCCGCCATCATGCCTCGAGCGCGTTTTGCAAAAATTGCGACTACGCGGGCTTTACCTTCTTTGGTTTCTTTAAACGTAATATTTAAAAGCCGGCCTTCGAGCAGTTTAGGTTTTACCGATTTAAAATATTCATTTGATGCCAGGTTGATTAAAACGGGCTCTTTTTGTTTTTTGAGTTCTTTGTTTATGCTTTTGGTTATACGATCATCCCAAAATTGATAGAGGTTATCACCGCGATCATTTTTCAATTTTGTTTTCATCTCTAATCGATATGGCTGTATCAGATCCAATGGCCGTAAGCAGCCATATAGACCGGACAATATTCTCAAGTGATCCTGCGCATAGCTATAGTCAGCCTCGGTAAAGTTCGCAAGATCCAGACCGCCATAAACATCACCTTTAAATGCAAACAATGCCTGCTTGGAATTTTTTGTTGTAAACGGTGTACTGAATGATTTAAAACGGCCCACATTTAAGTTTGCAATGTTTTCGCTTACAGACATCATCTCCTGCAATTGCTTACTGTTTACTTTGCGTAATTCTTTTATCAGCAATTCTGAATCTTTAATATCAGTAGGCTTGCTATACTTTTTTGAAAGTGAAGGCTCAACAAAATCCTGACCTTTAGATGGTGATAGGGTGATTAACATTTGCTTCTCAGATGACCGCTTATAATAAAATCATGATTATAATGTACAGCCTATGCAGGTGCTAATTTATTCGTGCAATACTGCATAAATATGATATCCAATCGTGCGAATGAATTCGCACCTACACCAGGTTGTGCCAGATCACTTTTTTCGCGCACGCGGGTGCGCGCTATCGTAAACACCGGCGAGGTGCTGAAAGTCCAGGTGTGTATATATCTGTGTCGTTGTTAAATTTGCGTGGCCAAGTAGTTCCTGCACGGCACGCAAATCTTTAGATGATTCAAGGATGTGTGAAGCGAAAGAATGCCGCAACATATGCGGATATACATTGGTATTTAATCCACGAGTTAAGGCCATCTTCTTCAGTCGCTTCTGGATACAGCTGCTGCTCACTCTTGAGCCGCGTTGACTGACAAAAACAGCAACTTCATCGACATCTGCCATTTTTTTGCGTTGTGTTAACCAGCTCTCCAGTGCTTCTTTTGCCTTTCGACCGAAAGGTATACGCCTTTGTTTTTGACCTTTGCCTGTAACAGTAACGGTCTGTTGCTGCCAGTCGATATCCTGCAGGCTTAACCCTTTCAACTCTGACAGCCGTAATCCGCAGGCATATAACAGCTCCATCATTGCAACATCGCGGCAGGCTAATTGCTTATTGTCTGCTTGTTTTTCGTTAGCAACACCCTCTAGCAGCTGGTTGATCTCATCAACATTTAATGTCTTAGGTAATCGTTTAATTGCTTTAGGTGCGGGGATACCAACAGCCGGGGTTTGTGTGGCACGTTGGTGCCGGCACAGATAATTATAAAAACTTCGGATAGTAGAGAGCCAGCGTTGCAGGCTTTTTCCTGATAAGCCCTGGCGATGTAACTGCGATACACACTGGCGAATCTCCGCCTGCTTTATATCATCCCAGCTGATAGCGCGTGCCTCATCCAGCTCAAGACAATGTACAAAATGATTTAGATCGCGCTGATATGCTGATACTGTATGTGAAGAGTAACGTCTCTCAGACTGCAGATAACTGAAAAACTTTTCTAGGTCCTGCTTTAATGTAACTGCTGACATTATCGATTTACACCGCTACTTATTTTTCGAGATGTACCGCCAGTGAAGCACTTACCAGGTCACCGATCTGAGAGAGAAAATCGGTGCCCATCGAAGCATTAAAACGCTCTGCATCATTCGCACCCAAACCGATCAAGCCCAGGTTGGCACCGGCGATCAATGGAATGATTGCAACCGAAGCAATGCTGTCGGCACTGTCACCAAACAAAAAGCTTTTTTGCTCACTCGTTGATTTTCCGCAGACGGTATTTTTTTGTTCCAGCATGGTTTTGAATGCTTTCAATGAATCATCAGCCACATCAACAAACAAACCTGCTGACTGATGTATAGTTTCTTCCTCATCAGAAAAAAGTTTTATTACCGCATGGTCCGCTGCCAGCTCATGACTTAAAACATCAAGCACGATACTCACCACTTCATCATGATCCCGTGCTGCAAACAGGCTTAATGCCAAATTATGGCGAGCGTTAGCCAGGCGCTCATTATCCCTTGCCACATCCATTAATTCACACAGACGATTATCCTGTGTTTGTATTTTTTCGCGCAACACGGCAACTTGCCTTTCGATTAATGAAACCGCATCGCCACTCTGATGGGGCACTTCAAGAACAGCCAGCAACTCTGCATGGCGATTTAATATATCGGGGTTTTCACGCAGCAGACTAATCAACTGCAGGTCAGTCGCTAATTGCTGTTCTTGACTGGTTGATGCTTCGTCATTATTTGAATCTTCGTTGATTGTTTCTGTTTCACTCACAATTAATTTTCCCCTGAAAAACTGTTGTTGCCGGTCCTGTCATTAATAACGCATATCCTTCGCCACTCCAGCTAATGTTTAGATCACCACCATGTAGATGCACCGTAACCTGCTCATCTAGTTTGTTGCGCAATCGGCCTACTGCCACTGCTGCACATGCGCCTGTACCACAGGCTCGGGTTTCACCTACACCGCGCTCATATACCCGTAAACGTATTTCACTACGATTGATGATCTGCACGAACCCTGCATTTACGCGATTTGGAAACATCGGGTGACTTTCGATTGCCTTACCCAACGTGTCAATATCAATGCCATCAATGTCGTCCACCAACATAACAGCATGCGGATTTCCTACTGATACAGCACCTATAGCATATACAACATCATTCACCATAAGATCGTATGTTTCTGCTTGATTTTCCTCTAAAAATGGCAAACTGACGGGGTTAAAATCGGGAATACCCATATTCACCGTAACCTGGTCACCATTCACTATCAGCTCAATGAGCCCTCTTGCCGTCTCAACGGAGATCACACTATTTGTCGTTAAGCCCTGCTCTCTAACAAACATCGCAAAACAACGGGCACCATTGCCGCATTGCTCAACCTCACCGCCGTCCGCATTAAAAATACGATAGCGGAATTCCGCATCATCATGCTCTGATTTTTCTACCAGCAATAACTGATCACAACCAACCCCAAAGTGACGGTCAGCAATCGCTTTTATCTGCTCAGAAGACAGGTTTATCGTCTGTGAGATTGCGTTGATAACCACAAAATCATTTCCTAAGCCATGCATTTTTGTAAATTCGATAACCATTAATCTTCTTGTACCCAATAAAACCCTTTGTTTCACTAAACATTGCGAGCATACCGTTTAATAACGAAAGTTTAAATAAAAAACTTCGACGCCTTAGTAAATATTCGCTTTAGCGATGAAATGGGCAAAAAAGCGACTGCTTGCTTAATTTATGTTACTCTTAGTCATATGTCTAACTAAATATTGAGGGGCCGCTCATGAACGACCATTCACTCGCTGATAAAATAAAAGAGTTTCAAAATAAGCTGCTGCCGACTATCCCCGACGACACCATGAAAGTGCTCAACGCAGAGATGCGTGATCTGATCGCGAACGGTATTGCCGAAACGTCGATTAATGTGTACAGCCATTTTCCGGACTTTGACTTACCCAATGCAAATAACGAGCCTCACACACTAGACAGTTTTCTTACCCATGGCCCATTGGTCGTTAGTTTTTACCGCGGCGCCTGGTGTCCGTACTGTAATCTGGAAATTAATGCTCTGCAAAAAAGTTTGCCCGATATCATAAAGGCGGGCGGACAGCTGGTCGCTATTTCACCTCAAACACCCGATAAGTCCATTGATCAGATCACGGCGTCACAACTGACTTTTGAAGTTTTAAGTGATATTGGAAATACGCTGGCAAAAGCCTGTGGACTGGTTTTTACATTACCTGAATCATTACGACCCATTTATGCAGGCTGGCAGATAGATATACCGGGGCACAATGGTGATGAAAGCTTCGAATTACCGATCCCGGCAACTTACATCATCGACACCAATGGCGTGATACGTTATGCCTTTGTCAACATGGACTACACCCAGCGACTAGAGCCGAACATTATTATTGAACATCTTGAAAAGCTATAGATATTAACGACATAAAAAAGGCCGCCCCATCGGGCGGCCTCTTGCTAAATAAACCATAACCTTAGTTTAAGGCTACATTTATTAAGCGTTAATGCTGCTTATTACTTGCCAGGAACCGTTGTTAAACCAAGGATTTCCCAGTCCTGCATGCCACCACGGTACCATTTGATTTTGTGTGCTGGATAACCAAATTTCAACAGGTTTTTGATGTTGTTTGGTGACTGGCCACACCACATACCATTACAGAACATAACCAATGTTTTAGCTTTGCTGAAATTTAACAGGCCTTCGCTTTCTGTTACACCAAACTCTTCTTCCAGTATCTCAAGGATAGAAACTGGATCCGCGCCTTTAGCTGGATTTAATTTAGTCCACGGAAGGTTTTTTGCACCTGGAATTGTGCCTTTTTTCACCCAATCCGGTGTACGTGAATCAACCACCAAAATCGTGTCATCGCCTGCAGACATCTTAGAGATGTAATCGATCATCTCTACTTCAGCGATAGTTTCTACACCCGGAGCTAAAATAGCTGGCTGTATACAAAATGGTGGGCATGGACGTGAAGTTTTTGCAAAAGCAGGATTTACTGTATTTTTATTGTCCTGATTTCTCGAGATGGTTGCAGCTTTACCGTTATGTTTAACCGCAACTTCTATTACACCTTTGCTAATACCCACTGGTTTGCCCGCACTAACATTGGCAGAGAACACCAGACTTGCAGCAAACGCTGCAACTAATAATTTTGATTTCATTATATAACTCTCCTAAAAGGTAATTTAACTTGTATTATTTTATTATGGACAACTAACTTATTAACTCCTGATATTACTGCTGGAACTACTCGCAATCTGGTTCTTCTTCCTCTGTTTGTTTATCCCCGCCGTTATCGCCTTCTTTGTCTCCGTTTGACTCCCCGCCGGTATCTCCCTCGCTGAAAACACTGCATGACGCAAGCTCAACACCATTTACCGCAGCATAAGATGTAGCGCCAAAGCCAATTAATGACAAAAGAACAAGTAGATTTTTTAACAGGTTCATGGACCGCTCCTAAATATCGGTGGTTCTAAATCGGTAATTCTAATCGCTAGAAAGACTAGCAGAGTATATAAATAAATACAGGACAAAATGTCATGTCGAATGAAATATTCTTGACCTATATCATACATCTACAACATTAAAATATCAGTACTCTTTATTCACTAATGCGGCAATTTTTTACCATCAATCTTAAACGCCGAGGGTCGTTTTTTATTCGCTGTAAATGAAGGTGATAAAAAACAGGCCAGGGTTAAGCGCTCACCACTTTCAACTTTTGTTACCCGATGCGGCACGCTGCAATTATTGACCAGGGCCATATGGGCGATCGGTTTATAATACGCCTTCTCACCAGCCACAAAATAACCGCCGGTGTACTCCGCACTAAAATGAAAAACGATGGTAGCCAGATAATCCGGACTACTGTCCTGATCTTTATGTTCACCGATATAATCGCCCTCATACATACGGTTCGCCTGGCAACGCCGCAGACACAGATTGTCCGTACCGGCAAAACGCCGATAAAAACGCCGCATTTTAGGGCTCATCACGATTGCCGCTATCTCTTCAGAAAAGACATTCATCGCCTCAGGTGATTCAACATCATTAAAATATCGGCTGACCCACACCGAATGACTCTCGTTGGCATCACCACCTATGACGTGCTCGTACTCACTGCCAGCCAGCAAAGCCGATAATTGCTGCCACTCCTGTTTTGTTAATGGAATTTCATTTTCATTAAACAAGAGCGTTGCCTGTTTCTCGATGTCGTATTGAGCTTGTAAATTCACGTCTTCAATAACCTTAACTTTTTCTAATAATACTCTCTTTAAAAGGCTCTACCATCAATCATCCAGAACCGTCTCATTTGCAAAAAGCTGCTCGATGGTTTCACGCTGGCGTATTACCTGAGCTTTTTCACCGTCAACCATTATCTCAGCAACACGAGGTCGTGAATTATAGTTTGAGCTCATGGTAAAACCATAAGCACCGGCGGAACGAATAACCAGATGATCACCCTGCTCGATGGCAAGTTCTCTGGACTTGCCTAAAAAATCACCTGTTTCACAGATAGGTCCAACAACATCATACGTTTTTTGCAGCGCTTCTGTTTTTTCTATGACCCGATCAATTCGCTGCCAGGCATCGTATAGGGCGGGACGCATCAGATCATTCATTGCAGCGTCTACCACAGCAAAATTTTTATCTTCATTATGTTTCAGATACAAAATCTGCGTCAGCAAAACACCAGCGTTACCCACTATAGCTCTGCCAGGCTCAATAAGTATTTCAAAATCACGCCCGGCAAGCCGCTGCAACACCGCAGCCATCTGCTCCTCTGGCAACGGCGGTTTTTCATCCTGATAACAAATACCCAAACCACCGCCTAGATCAAGGTGATGCAGCGTGATGCCTTTTTCTATCAATCGATCGACCAGCACCAACACGCGATCCAGGGCATCAACAAAGGGCGTAACCTCGGTTAATTGTGAACCGATATGGCAATCAACACCGATGATTTTAAGATGTTTTGAATCGGCGATACTCTGATATACATCCACCGCATCATCGATGGCTATACCAAACTTATTATCTTTTAAACCGGTCGAAATGTAAGGGTGTGTTTTTGCATCAACATCCGGGTTAACGCGCAAAGACACGGGAGCCTGTACACCTTTAGCTGCGGCCACCTGTTCTAACAACTGAAGTTCAGCCTGTGACTCCACATTAAAACAACGGATGCCCACATCCATCGCCCGTTCCATTTCTTCTGCTTTTTTACCAACACCCGAAAAAACAATTTTATCTGGACTCCCGCCCGCTCGCAGTACGCGCTCCAGTTCTCCCATAGAGACGATATCAAACCCTGAACCTAACTTTGCCAGTACATTTAATACAGCAAGGTTTGAATTTGCTTTTACTGCATAACAAACGAGATGCGGCTGATCGCCTAACGCCGAATCAAATGCTTTCCAGTGCCTCTCGATGGTCGCGCGCGAATAGACATAACAGGGCGTGCCCCATTCCTCAATATTTGAGCTTATATCAACGTCTTCAGCCCACAAACAGCCGTCTTTGTAACTAAAATAATCCATACTTAACTATCTAATAATTTTGATCTATTTGTTTTGCAACACTATCACTACTTTCTTCAGGCAGATATAAATCTCCCTGCATACCGCAGGCAACTAGCATTAACGTTAACAATATAATTAAAAAATTCACCTGCTCTACCCATACTCTAATTGTTATTTTCGATTATTATTACAATATTTAGCGAACAACGAAACCCGCAATCACTCACCTACGAAAATAATATGTCTGAATTTGATTCCATCATCATCGAAACACAACCTGATCCTGACTCAGCTGTTATCTGGCTACACGGCCTGGGCGCCGACGGTAATGACTTTGTGCCCATCATCGAGCAATTACAATTGCCTTCACAAATGGCCATCCGATTCATATTCCCGCACGCACCGGTTCGTCCCATTACCATCAATCAAGGATACCAAATGCCGGGCTGGTATGACATCAGCAGCCTCTCCATTGTTGACCAGGAAGACGAATCAGGCATAAAAGAGTCCTCCGCTATTTTAAAGCAGCTGTGTGAAGAACAGGAAGCCGAAGGCATATCATCAAGCAATATCATTGTCGCTGGATTTTCTCAAGGTGGCGCCATTGCACTGCATTGCGGCTGTCGTTATCCCAGACCGCTGGCAGGCATCATGGCCCTGTCAGCCTACGTCCCATTACCTGATACGCTGGCAGATGAAATTTCGGACAATGCCATCGAAACGCCCGTATTTATGGCCCACGGACGGCAGGATGACGTGGTCGCATATGAGTATGGCATGCAAGGTAAAGAGCTGCTGGATGAAAATAATATAGACGTACACTGGCATGAATACGACATGGGACACGCTGTCTGTGGCGAGGAGATACAACATATCCGTCAATGGCTGATGGATGTATTGTAATACGCTTTCTTTGTTTCTTGCCGCCCGCATCCTACGATGGCTGGCAAATTTTAAAATAAGTTCGCCTTTATGCGATAGTTTGGCTATTATTTAAAACACAGTCCAAATATGATTACTTAATAATCATTGGCGATATGGTTTTAACTATGAGTAAGACGGAATTAAAACTAAGCATTGACCTTAAGCCCGCTGAGCCGCTCTGGAAGCTGGTGCCAACCCGTGATGAAAATGGCGGGCCGGTCAGTGACATTTTGATGATCATACCCAAACTTAAAACCCGGTCTGAACAACACATAAAAGACACGCTGGCAAACATCGAATTTGCACTCAAACAATTTAATAACGAAATCTTATTTGCAAACCTCGATATGAAACTGAACACACTGTGGGTCTCATTTAAAGCCGTACCCGGTGTGTATGTTGATATCGTGGCCACCTTAAAAACCAATATACCTGAGGCCGTACTTGTGGGTGACTCGCACTCACGCCTGCAAAAAGATTAAACTCAAAGGAGCTACAATGTCACAATCTGCTATGGATGCTGGCGCATTCGCTGAAATGAAGGAACTAATGGGCGACGCTTTTAATGAAGTTATTTCAATGTGTTTAAAAAGTTTACCTGAACAATTAGCACACGTTGAAACCGCAATAAAAACCCAGGACGCCGACGCTCTATTTAACGTTGCTCACAAGATGAAAAGCTCCTGTGGCAGCATCGGTGCTTTTGGCCTTGCTGAAAAAATTGAAGCTATCGAATTAATCGGCCGTGATGGTTCCACGAATGTATCTGATCAGGCATATAACGAGTTGCATGACGCTGCCACACAAGTTATCTCCATCCTGACGGCCGAACTAGGTGCCGAAGGCGCCTGAGATAACACGGCGATAACGCTACGCCTTGACGCTGTCTCGGTTTGTTTGCTCGCCTCGTCCATATGCCCGTAATCTATTTCTACTTGCGCGCCAGGGCGATAGCTTTTCTCACTTGTTCCGGTGCTGTGCCACCCACGTGATTTCTTGCTTCTACCGAACCTTCCAGCGTTAGAACATCAAACACATCGTCTTCGATTTTATCTGAAAACTGCTGCAACTCTTCAAGCGTTAATTCACTTAGATCTTTGCCAGTGGAAACACCCATAGCAACCGCTTTACCGACAACCTCATGGGCATCACGAAACGGCAGATTTTTCCTTACCAGGTAATCGGCCAGATCAGTGGCTGTCGAAAACCCCTGTTTCGCCGCTTTATACATATTATCGTGTTTACAGATAATCGCCGGAACCATATCAGCAAATGCGCGCAAACAGCCCAATACCGTGTCGACCGTATCGAATAAAGGCTCTTTGTCTTCCTGGTTATCTTTATTGTACGCCAGTGGCTGCGACTTCATCAGTGTTAACAGGCTGATCAAATTTCCATTAATACGCCCCGTTTTTCCGCGTACCAGCTCTGGCACGTCCGGATTTTTCTTTTGCGGCATGATGGATGAACCGGTACAAAAACGGTCGGGTAATTCGATAAAATCAAACTGCGCCGAAGACCAGATGACCAATTCTTCAGACATCCGCGACAGATGAACAAGCAGTATTGCCGCACTGGAACAAAATTCGATAGCAAAGTCACGGTCACTCACTGAATCCAGCGAGTTTTGTGTAGGCGCAGTGAAACCCAGCTCTTTCGCCGTAAACTCACGATCGATCGGGTAACTGGTGCCAGCGAGTGCAGCTGCACCCAGGGGCGATTCATTCATCCGCTGCTGACAATCAACAAAACGCGATACATCACGCTTCATCATCGCATGCCAGGCCATTATATGATGGCCAAAGGTTACCGGTTGCGCAACCTGCAGATGGGTAAACCCGGGCATGATAGTCGCCGCTTCACGTTCTGCGATATCGAGCATACCCTGCTGTAATCGTTTTATTTCATCATTAATAAAATCAATTTGCTCACGCAGATATAAGCGAATATCTGTCGCTACCTGATCATTCCTTGAACGCCCTGTATGCAGCCGCTTACCGGCATCACCGACCAACTCTGTCAGCCGCGCTTCAATATTCATATGCACATCTTCACGTGCGATAGACCAGTTAAAATTACCGCTGCTGATCTCCTGCTCAACCTTATCGAGACCCTCTAATATGACATTCAGATCATCATCGCTTAAGACTGCAATTTTATTTAGCATTTTTGCATGCGCGCGTGAGCCGGCAATGTCCTGCCGGTACATACGCTGATCGAATTGAACCGAGGCCGTAAATGCCTCAACGAATGCATCTGTTTGTTCACTGAACCGACCGCCCCATGCTGAATTGGTGGTTGCCTTGGATGTCTCTTTTTTATCACTCATAATTATCTGTGGTTTTATTATTTAATGATTTCTCGGCAGTATATCAAACGCCATGTTCCAGGTTATTTTTAAGCAGCCATTAATTACCAAAAAAACACTTTTTGCACCACCTGTGGCTTGCTTTCCACGTGGTCTCGTCTATTTAATGTAAATGACTGAAAACATTGCGAATAATACAACAAACGATAATGCCCAGCCAGCACATCCTCTGTTGCCGGACTTTTGTGATGTACGTAATCTTTTTGCGGTAATCTTACTGACGGAAGTACTGGCCATCGTGTTCGCCATGGCAGCGTCTACGACTAGTACTGAATTCTGGGATTACCTGGCACTGTCCTCATTTTTGATGATGTGGATAACACTGTTAAATTCTGCGGTCCTTTGCCAATTGCGTAACTGGTTACATAAACAAAAACAACATCTTTGTCTGTTGATTTCCTTTTGTTTAATGATGAGCATCAGCCTACTTGTTACATTACTGGTAAACAATGCAGGAATACTCTTTGATTATAACGATAACACGCTAGACACCCTTTTGATAATACGCGTGATGGTGATCAGCGCCGTCATTTATTTTCTTTTGTTGCGCTATTTTTACATCCAGCACCAATGGCGACTCAACCTGGCATTACAAAGCCGCGCAGAAATACAGGCCTTACGCGCCCGAATTCGCCCCCATTTCCTCTTCAATAGCATGAACACCATTGCCAGTCTGATCGCCATCTCGCCTGAAACGGCGGAAACTGCTATCGAAGATCTTTCGGACCTTTTCCGCGCAAGCTTAAGTGAGCAAAACATGAATCCATTGAGCGATGAAATCGAGCTGGCAAAAAGCTACCTCGCCATCGAATCATTACGACTCGGTGATCGACTACAGATAGAATGGGATATTGATGAAAACATGCTCGATATCGAGGTCCCATCACTGTGTTTACAGCCTCTGACAGAAAATGCCATCTATCATGGCATTGAACCGATAGAAAAAGGTGGAAAAATTCTCATTTCTGCGCTACAAATAGATAACAAACTGAACTTATCTGTGAGCAACCCGTTGATGTCCGAAAAACAGACTTCGGCATTCAAAAAAGGCAATCAGATGGCTCAGGATAATATTCGGCAACGCCTGAAACTTGTCTATGGCAAAAAGGGCGGGTTCGCCATAAATGTCACCAAAGAAAATTATACTGTTTCACTCATAATTCCTTTGGATGTTATACATGAACGTTCTAATAGTTGATGACGAACACCTTGCCAGACAACGTTTAAGAAAAATGTTATCGGCAACTTCTGAACACCAGATCATCGGTGAAGCAGAAACCGGTGAAGACGCACTTCGTAAAACTCAAGCTGCCCAACCCGACGTTGTATTGATGGACATTCGTATGCCCGGTATGGACGGCATCGAAGCTGCCAATTATATCAATCGAATGGATAACCCACCTGCCATTATCTTTACTACCGCCTTCAGTGACCACGCCTTAAATGCATTTGAAACACATGCTATTGATTATCTGTTAAAACCGATAAAACAAAGCCGTCTGGAGGCTGCTCTCGATGCCGCCAAACGCATGAACAAAGCTCAGATAAGCCAGCTGTGTGAAGACGAAGCCATTGCCATTAGTACGCGACAAAAAATCTGTGTGAAAAGTCGAGGCTCCCTGGAACTCATTCCTGTTGAAGAAATTATATATTTCAAGGCGGATCAAAAATATGTCACTTTACGTACCGCCGACCAGGAATATCTGATCGAAGAATCTTTAAAAGTTTTAGAGGAAGAGTTCGCCCAGCAATTTATCCGTATTCATCGTAACGCACTGGTTGCACAGAACATGCTCAATGGTCTGGTGAAAAATAATGAAGGACACCCCTGTATCAGTTTCACCGAAGTCGATGACCTGTTAGAAATAAGTCGACGACACTTGCCTTTGATTCGCAAAAAATTAAAATCTTCTTAAGATTGTTCAAGTTGCATAATACGCTATCAGGCGTAGCCTGCTAAAATCATGCGGCGTCTATCGATGCGGTACCCATCAATACAGCACGTAACCCGGCAGTGAAATTTAAATGAATCAGTCGACTTTGTTATCTGGCAAAACCATTCTCATTACCCGACCCCTTGGTCGCGAAGGTCATCTGCGCGACATTATAGAACAGGCGGATGGTCATATTATTCACTACCCGGTTTTTAAGATACGGGCACCTTCCGATCTGGAGATTAAACAACTTTTAAATCTGCGTACACAACTGCACAAGTTCTCCATGGCTATATTCATCAGCCCAACGGCCGTCGAACAAAGTCAGATATACTTCCCCGCTCTACCGGAACACTTATCAATCGTTTCTATCGGAAGCAAAACCACTGAAGCACTAGAACTACACAATATAAAAGTTGATATCGAAGCGCCGGAACATAATACGGAGTCTTTATTACAATCCTCACATCTGCAAGCACCAAAAATACAGGGACAACGAATTTTAATCTTTCGCGGTAATGGTGGGCGAGCGCTTCTCGGTGACACGCTAGTGCGCCGCGGTGCACAGGTTCGTTATGTTGAAACCTATAAACGAAAAATGCCGTCACTACCGCCATTAACAGAACAACAGATCGAAAGTCTCGACGCCGTCACTATAAGCAGTAACGAAGGCCTGGAAAACCTCATCACCTTAATGGAAGACCCCAGTCTGTTAATCGATATACCGCTTATCGTGCCCGGTAATAGAGTCGCCTCATTCGCCAGACAACATGGTTTTAAAATTATTGTAGCGGCAGACAACGCAACCGATAAAGCTGCTTTTGCTGCTCTGTCTGACTATCTTTCTACATCTGCCTAGTGCTCACTTTTCAGATGAGAAACCGACCTGTATATTTTTCCTTATTTGAGATAATCTATAGCTCTATTCGATAAATTGGCAACATCTAGATACTGGAGACTCATATGAATCGACTCTTATACGTATTGCTAATCTCTGCTCTTACCATTATCGGTTTTAGCATGTACAAACAAAACGATCTGGGCAGTATCAGTTTTAGTTTCGCGGGTTTTTCTTTTGAAACCAACCTGGTTGTTCTTATGGCTGCAATCTTATGCGGTCTATTCATCGTATCTATTTTAGTAAAGCTCTATCGAACTATCCGTAACATCTTCATCTACTTTGGCAGCAAGCGTCAAAAGCGTCTTCGAGAAAAAGCACGACAATCTATCTCCCAGGGATTAATCGAATATGCCGAAGGCAGATTTGAACAGTCAGAAAAAATATTACTGCAGCATGTTAAGCACAGCGATAATCGATTGCTGGTTTATCTAACGGCTGCACGCGCCGCACAGCAACTTGGTGCGCATGAACGTCGCGATGATTATTTACGCAAGGCACATACTGAAACACCCAATGCCGATCTGGCAATCAGTCTCACTAAAGCTGAGCTGCAGTTAGCACACAATCAAAACGAACAGGCACTTGCCACCCTTACCCAGCTCAACGAACTTTCAGAAAATCACTCTTACGTATTAACCCTGCTCGCCAATACATACAGATATCTACATGACTGGGACAATCTAAAAGAGATTCTTCCGCAGCTGAAAAAACACTGCAACCTGTCTGCAGAAAGTTTCCTTTCTTTCGAGGTCAGCGTATGTAATGGGCAGCTAACAAACATTACGAAAAACATTACTATTAAGAAAACCAGCAGTCAGGAATTAATTCAATTCTGGAAAGAGTCGGCACATCATCTAAAAGTCCTACCCGATGTAATCGAACATTACGCAAAACAATTAATCCAGGCTGACGCTGCAGGCGAAGCCGAAGACGTATTACGCCTCTACTTAAATAAAAACTGGGAAGAAAGCACGATTGTTCTATATTCTGAACTAGACGTACTAATCGAAAGTAAACAACTGGAGATGGTTGAAAGCTGGCTTAAGGATCACCAGCACAATGCCCATCTGCTTCTTGCCCTGGGCAAAATATGTATTTCCCGATCTCTCTGGGGTAAAGCAAGAAGCTACCTGGAAGCCAGTATCGCGATAACCCCGATGCCAGAAAATTATTTAAAGCTGGCTCGTCTGCTTGAAGAAAATATAGATGATCAGGCCGCTGCCCAGGAATATTATCGCCAGGGTTTACATCTACTAGCTGGCGACTATGCTGATGACATCCTGGAAAAAAATAGCCATAACGTCATAGATGAGACACCGCAATTAAAGATAGTTAGAACATAAACAAGAAACGGTCATCAGATAACGATAACTTTATCCTGCAGCTGAATAATACCCGGCGTTACGACACTCGCGTTAATTCCACCATGCCCTCTAACGGCATTATAACCGCCCGAACCAAACACTTCTTCCATGCGTGAACAAGGATGACACAAGCCTGTCATCTTCAGTGTTGCCGTACCGATTTTAAATTCTCGATCCTTGAGTGCTAATAAATTGATACCGCTCACCACAATATTTCTACGAAAATCAGCCGGATCAATTTTGTTTTTGTGTAACAGGGACGCCACAGCATCAATGTGTTCCTGTTGGATCAAAGTAACACTTCTGTTACCACTGCGGCCGGCATAATGATCACCTTCCAGCCCTTGCTCTAAAACACTGACACGGTCGATGATATTCAGCGGCGCTCTTTTTTTACTGCGAACACTTATCCATTCAACCCTGCCCTTTTGCGGCAAGTTTTTTATTAACTGCTTTAATGTTAGTGGTTCAGACAAACTAAAAGTGTTATTTATTTTTTAACTATCAACGTTAGGCTTCTGTATGCCCATCGCTTTTAACGCATCATCCGAGTACTCGAATGAGTCAGAATATATCTGTGTTTCCGGCAGGCCTTTTTCATAAAAAGCATCCATGCCTGCTTTAATCATTGGCGGCGGTCCACTTAGATAGACATCAAACCCCGATAAATCCGGATAATGCGCCACGACGCTCTCATGCACAAAACCCGTTTCACCCTGCCAATCATCGTCATCCATAGGATCCGATAATACCGCGGTATATTTTAGATTTGCATGTTGCGTTAACCATGGCTGCACCATTTCATCCATATATAAATCCCGTTTCGCACGTGCGCCACAAAATAAATGAATAGGTCGATCCATGCCTGTATAAAATGCGTGTTCTAACATTCCCTTTAATGGCGCGAATCCTGTGCCGCCGCCGATGAGAATAATTGGGCGATCACTATCTTCACGCAAGAAATAACTGCCCAATGGCCCTTCGATGCGCATCAGGGCTTTTTCTTTTAATCCATCAAAAACATAATCACCAAAATGGCCATCCGGCACATGTCGAATATGTAATTCGATATAAGCATCATCATGAGGTGCATTAGCTATGGAAAAAGCACGCCGTTTACCATCCTTTAATATAATCTCCAGATATTGTCCCGCCAGGAACTGCATCCGTTCTGTTTCCGGCAGCTTCAAACGCAATTGCATTATGTCGTGAGTCAACAACTGCATTTTTTCCACACGGCAAGGCATGATTTTGATTTCAACATCCGTGCCCTTGGTGATCTCGCGTACTTTGATCTCCAGATCACTGGTCGCATGCGCCTGACAAAACAGTGTTTTGCCTGCTTCGAATTCTTTTTTTGCCGATGCCCGTAATGCTTCTGTGTCGTAATCCACCTCACCAGAGATAAGCTCTCCTGAACATTTTCCACAGGCACCATTCCGACAACCATAGGGCAAACCAACCCCTTGCCTCAAGGCGGCCTCAAGAATAGTTTCATCTTTTTCAGCTAAAAATTCATGCCCGGTGGCTGGCACAATAATTTTAAAACTCATGTAAAATAACTCAGGTTAATGTCTTGCTAACGCAATAGTAGCGCTTAAGATTAAAAAGGTTAGGCATTCTCCCTTATTTTTATCTGAAAAGAAAACCACATTTCATAGGTATATGACAGGCTCATGACACGTATAAAGGTATATAGCACGGGCATTTGTCCTATTTGCGATAAGACAAAAACATTATTGTCAAAGTGGGGCATCCCTTACGAAGAGGTTCGTGTTGATCAGGGCCAGGCTGGTCTACGAGAATTTTCACAAATAACCAATGGTGCTCGCACCGTACCCCAGATTACCATCGATGGGAAATGGATCGGTGGTTTTACCGAATTAACCGAATTACATATGGAAGATGAACTTGACCACCTAATGCCATAGAAATCTATTTATTGGTCAAAAGTTAAGAAATATTATGAACACTAAAAACAAAGAAAAAACACCAAAAATGCCCCTCTTGGTGCTGTTGGCATTCTCCAGCATTAACAAACGCAAGCACGCCATTCTCCTCATATGGGCCAGTATACTTTTTACTGTCTACTGTTTTCCCTGGATGAACTTTTTTAACTATGAAGTGATAAGCCACCTCTTTCTCATCGATGACTGGAGCTGGATCGCGATGATGATACCCATCTGCATCTGGTACATCTTAAGCTTGCGCTGGATGGATCAAAACAACTCCTGGGAAAACACTTAAAATCTTTTGTTTCTAATGTTTGTGTTAAGGAATTCACGACATTTTATCAGGACATATCAATTTAAACTTAAGCGGAAATATCTAACGTGATCATCAAACCAAAAACTCGCGGTTTTATCTGTACCACAACTCATCCGACCGGTTGCGAAGCCAATATTAAAGAACAGATAGCACGGGTAAAAGCCGATGGTCCTGTTGAAAACGGCCCTAAGAAGGTTTTAGTGATCGGTGCATCAACCGGTTATGGTCTGGCGTCACGTATTACCGCCGCCTTTGGTTCAGGCGCAGCTACATTGGGGGTGTTTCTGGAAAAGCCGGCAAAGGAGAAAAAGTCCGGTTCTGCCGGCTGGTATAACTCCGGTGCTTTTGAAAAAGCCGCAC
>DAOWFN010000006.1 GCA_030637945.1 Gammaproteobacteria bacterium | reverse complement strand
TCAAAAATCTACTTTCGAGATTCTATAAAATCATACAGCGGTGACTGGTTCAGACCCTTTACAACAAAGCTAAACCACGACTCTGATATCGGGTTTTCTTTGATTTTTTGCAAAACCTCTTCCGCTTGAGTTTTTGTATCAAAACTCGCAAACACCGCAGCACCTGTACCACTCATGCAAGCATTTGAATAATTATTAATAATATCAATAGCTTGAGACACTATCGGGTAGCTTTTAACCACCACTGGTGTGCACACATTTCGCCACTCACGTCGCGAAAGGTCGCATAGTTTGATGGCAGAACAATCCCGTGTCAATTGCGGATTACAAAAGACTTCTTTCGTAGAAACATGCACTGGCGGAATGAGCACAAAATACCAATTCTCGTCGGGGAAAACCGGGCTTAATTTTTCGCCGATGCCTTCAGCAAAAGCGGCAAACCCGCGTACGAAAACAGGAACATCCGCGCCTAACGACAGACCCATTTCAGCGAGTTCATCGGTAGTAAACTGCATTTCCCACAATTCGTTCAGTGCAACTAAAGTGGTTGCCGCATCAGAACTGCCACCGCCTAAACCGGCTCCCATTGGGATGTTTTTTTTAAGATGGAGGTCAACACCAAAATCACGGCCTGCTGAAGGTTCCTTTAATAAGAACTCTTTACGCAGCAATATTGCAGCACGGATACTGATATCCTCACTTTCAGCCACATCAAAATTTTCGCAATGACGAATAATCCTGTCGTCATCTCTCAGTTCAAATACCATCTCGTCTGAGAAGTCGATAAATTGAAAAACAGTTTGCAGCTCATGATAACCATCTTCACGTCGTCCGGTTATATGCAACATCAGGTTTAATTTAGCCGGTGCAGGCCAGACGCCAGCTTTCATAAGCCAGGAACTCTCTGGTTATATAGAGTGTTTGCTGAGTTCTTGTGCATGGTTTTAATTATCTACTAACCACTGCCTAAGCACCAATCTTATGTCCACTTCAGTATCGTCAAGTCGACTTAAATAAATGGTGTGCGGAAATAATAATCCATTACCTATATAGTCCGTCATCTCAACAGTCCAGCCCGATTGTTTTATCGTATCTAACAGGCCCTGTTCATTCCATTGCATATTGTCGACCGATAACGAGCTGGCTGGTAGACCACGAACCCAGTCCTTAACTGCACTAACGGGTAAATTTACCCCTAGCACTGATGAAAAGACGCTATCGATATTATCAATCATTTCTTTATCGCCATTAGGGTAACGGATTTCTGCGAGATAATCGTCACCCTGAATCAGGTAGTTACCAGCACCTAGCGATAAAATTAACCGGATCGAATAATCCTGGCCGGATTGCTTCCAGATAAGATCCATGCTTCCGCCGTTAGTTTGAGTCTGTACTCCCAGACGACCACGAATTTCCCAAACTTTAACCTGCTGACGCTGTTGCTGCTGCTCGACCCAGCCTGCCGGTTGTACCACTGTTTTTTCTTTTATCGCTGCACAAGAGGCCAGCATTAAACACATCAGGCCGATAGCCAGACGAAAGGATGTAAAACGAATCATAGTTATTAGAGGTGGGTACAGCAATAGTTAGATTGAAATGTCGGGCTATTGTAATCACTGCACTGAGCGAAAACAAATCAAAGTTAAAACTTGTTATAAATAATCAGAGGTGCCCTAGGGTTTTATTCGATTCAGAGTTTCGACCAACACCGGGTTGTCTGCATTATGCGCCTTGCCTTTTTCCCAGATCTTTCGTGCTTTATCTTTTTGGTTTGCTCGCCACAGTACTTCACCATAGTGCGCAGCAATCTCTGCATCTTCGAGCATTTCAAATGCTTTAGACAGGTATTTTAATGCCTCATCCATCTCACCTAGCCGGAAGCTCACCCACCCCAGACTATCCAGGATTGCGGGATCATCAGGCACTAGTTCAGATGCTCTTTTAATATATCTCAACGCTTCCTTATATCTCGATGTCCGATCAGCCAGCGTGTAACCTAATGCATTCAAAGCGTTTGCATTATCCGGCTCTTGCGATATCACTCTTAACAGGTCCGCTTCGGCCATATCGAGGCGATCGACTTTTTCTGCCATTAATCCGCGAGCATAAAGCAGATTTATATCATCACGGTTTTGCTGCAGAGCCCGGCTATACATTTCTACACCTTCTTTAAAGCGTCGCTGATCTCGCAATATCTCACCTTGCGCAAGGTAACACCTCACACGCAATGCCCAGCTCGTCTGCTCTTCTGCCAGGGCTTCAAGTTTTGCCAGACCGTCGTCCGGTTTGCCAAGTATCGCCAGCAATACACCGATACGTAATTGCGCATCAAAAACATAATCTCCACGTTTAACTCTCAGATAGTTGGCTATCGCCTGCTTGTCTTCACCCCGGTTTTGCGCTATTCGTCCAAGGTAATAGTTTGCGATTGAAACTTTTTTATCTCTATCGATAAGGTGCTCGAGTGCTTCGACTGCTTCTTCGAGCTGTTTTCTCTCGATATGCAACAAAGCCAGACTCAAGGTAATTTCACCATCATCTGGCAATTTTTCATGCAATATTGAATATTGCTCCGTTGCCTCATCCAGTTTGCGTTGATCGACCAGCATTCGGGCATATTGCAGGCGCAACGTATTATTATCAGGCAGTTCTCCTAACAACTGCTTGATCAGCAGAGCGGCCTCTTCACCATGACCCTGCGCAGACAATATCCTGGTCTTAATGATTAATACTTCGTGTAATGAAGGATCTATAGCCAGCACCTGGTCAAGGGTTGCCAGTGACTCATCATATTTTTGCAGCTGCGCAGCATAACGAGATTGCAACAGGAGCAGGTGTTTATTTTTATCCTCCCTCGCATTCAGCCTTTGCAGCACGAGGTAAGCATCTTCCGTACTCGCTTCTTTCGCTAACAGTTGCTTGACGGCCAATGCTTCCTCGACTGATGTTTCATGAGTGTTTGTAAAGACGCTTTCGATATAAGGCACTGCTTTTTCAGGTTGCCCTAAGCGAAGGTATGAAGCCGCGTACATGCCAGGCAGATCTGCTGCATCTGGCTCCAGTTCACGCCAGCGATCTAGCGCTACGATAGCTTCCTCATAATTTTTACCGTACAGCGCTATATATGCAGCCCGCGCAGCGACACGACTGTCTTTAATGGTCTCTGCAGCTTCATGATAATATTTTAGGGAGGCTTCAATATTACCGATGTTACCAGCAAATTCTGCAGCCAATAGATTAAATAGAGAGTCGCCATCAAGCACTACAGGTTCTCTAACCCTGGTGACTGTACTGGGCGTTTCACTGGAAATTTTGCCGCTTACGACTTTTTTGCTCTCTGCCTGACTGTTAGTTTTCGGTGTAACTTTGGCTTCCTGCTTATCCATCACCACATCATCAGATGCACTGTCGACAGGTGTCGTTGCTGTACATGATGACAATAAAGGAACGAGCAGAATAAGAGAAAACGTAGTAAATAGTCGTTTCCACCGCAAATCAGTCAGCAACGCGTACAGAGCGTTACGGACCAGGCTTTTGATATTAAACATTAAATTAATCTTTAGCATACATGGATATTATAATACTGGCAGACAGTTATATTATGTCAAGATTGAAGATAAAATCAGCTTCAAATAAAGAAATTTCCGTATTCGGCTTGAGTTAAGCTCATGCTTCCCTCAAAATTGCTTGTTTTTCCGTAAAGCTATTATTCCGCAACCGTTTATGTCTTTGATTACACTAGGTATTAATCACAAAACAGCGCCTCTTGAATTGCGCGAGCGGCTTGCGTTTACCCCACAATCTTTACCTGAAGCATTATCCAGTCTAAAAAAGCTCAAGCATGTTGAAGAAGCGAGCATATTATCAACCTGTAACCGCACAGAACTTTACTGCGTTACCTCTGAAGATAATGACCAGCAAATCATACAATGGTTCAGCCAATTTCACGGGCTGGATGTTAATCTAATAAAAGAACACCTCTATACCTATACACATGAGGAAACCATCCGTCACGCCATGGAAGTTGCCAGTGGGCTGGACTCCATGGTGCTCGGTGAACCTCAGATTGCCGGCCAGATGAAGGATGCTTATGCGCTGGCGAATGAACATGGCACCATCGGCCAATTACTCGGTAAACTTTTTCAACGCGCATTTGCTGTTTCTAAACAGGTGCGCACTGACACCGATATTGGCTCCAGCCCGGTATCGGTAGCTTTTGCGGCTGTCAGTCTGGCCAAACAAATTTTCGGTGACCTTACGCAAACAACCGTGCTATTAGTCGGCGCGGGTGAAACCATCGAGCTCGCCGCACGGCATCTCCATTCTCAAGGTGTTGGCAACATCATTATCGCTAACCGCAGTGTTGAACGCGCGCAAATACTGGCAGATGAATTTAATGGTAAAGCCATTAGCCTGCAGCACATAAGTGACCACCTGCATCGCAGTGACATCGTTATTTCTTCAACAGCGAGCCCTTTGCCCATCATTGGTAAAGGCACTGTCGAACGGGCCTTAAAACAACGTAAGCACCAACCCATCTTTATGGTCGACCTGGCCGTGCCACGCGACGTTGAACCCGAGGTCAGTGAACTTGACGATGTTTATCTATACAGCGTTGACGATCTGCAATCCGTCATTGAAGAAAACATGGAAAACCGGCAACAGGCGGCGCAACAGGCATCTGAAATCATCGATGTCCAGGTACAGCATTTTCTTGAATGGCAACGCTCCCTCGGCTCTGTCGATATCATCGCGCAGATCAGACAAAACACACAGGACATCAGCAACGATGTACTGTACAAAGCAAAAAAACAATTAGCGGCAGGTCAAAGAGCCGAGGAAGTGCTCGACTACCTGGCGTACACCTTAACCAATAAATTTTTGCACCAGCCGAGCACGAAATTACGCCAGGCGAGCCAGGAAGATCGTGATGATGTTTTAGACATCGCGCGCGACCTGTTTCTCAAGAGTAATGTTGCTGACGAACCCGACAAATCAAACAAATGAAAGATTCCATACACAACAAACTGCACACACTGACCGACCGGCACGAAGAGATTGCAGGCCTGCTTGCAGACCCTGATGTCATCGGTGACCAAAACCAGTTTCGTGATCTGTCACAAGAGTACGCGCAGCTCGAGCCTGTCGTTAAATGTTTTCAGAGTTACAATTCAGCGAGTGAGGATCTAACCGCTGCTGAAGAGATGCTAAAAGATGACGATGCTGATGTCCGTGAGATGGCGGTAGAAGAAAAAAAGGAAGCCAGCGCAAAAATTGGAACACTCGAGCTAGAGTTACAAAAATTACTCTTACCTAAAGACCCGAATGACGAAAGCAATATCTTTCTCGAAATACGTGCGGGTACCGGTGGCGATGAAGCCGCTATATTTGCCGGAGACCTGTTCCGCATGTACTCCCGCTTTGCCGAATTAAAACGATGGCAGGTCGAAATCATCAATCAAAACATCGGTGAGCACGGTGGTTACCGAGAGATCATTGCACGCATCATCGGCAATGGTGCTTATTCACAATTAAAATTTGAATCTGGTGCTCATCGTGTTCAGCGAGTACCCGAAACAGAATCACAGGGGCGCGTACATACTTCTGCGGCCACTGTCGCTGTCATGCCGGAGGTTGCTGACGTCGAACAGATAGAGATCAACCCTGCTGATCTGCGCATAGACACTTATCGCGCTTCCGGCTCCGGCGGCCAACACGTGAATAAAACCGACTCTGCTGTACGCCTTACCCATATACCGACAGGAACCGTCGTCGAGTGTCAGGATGAACGCTCTCAGCACAAGAACAAAGCACGCGCGATGTCATTATTACAGGCGCGCATCATGGACGCAAAAATAGAAAAACAAAATGCAGAACAGGCACAGACAAGAAAAAGTCTGGTCGGCAGTGGTGATCGCTCTGAACGCATACGCACCTATAATTACCCGCAGGGCCGAGTGACCGACCATCGGATCAATCTCACCCTGTATAAACTGGATGAAATTCTTCAAGGCGAATTGAGTCAGGTCATAGAACCACTGATTAACGAATATCAGGCAGAACAACTCGCCTCCCTGGCAAGTGAATAAATCAGCAAGTCATTCACTTGAAAACATCTGATGAATATCCAGCAAGCACTGCAACTAGCTCAGCAAAGTCTGTCTGAAGCAAGTCCAACGGCCGTGCTGGATACTCAGGTGTTACTCAGCTATGTACTGCAATGTAATACGGCGCACCTGGCCGCCTGGCCTGAAAAAAACCTCAACGAAGAACAGGAAGTACAGTACCTGCAATTAATAGAGCAAAGAAAACAGGGTTCCCCGGTCGCACATCTAACAAGACAACGTGAATTTTGGTCACTAAACTTTTCAGTCAACGACAGCACATTAATCCCGCGTCCTGAAACAGAAACACTGGTTGAATACATCCTGTCGAAATTCAACGATAAAGAAAATCTGACATTGCTCGACATGGGCACAGGTACGGGCGCAATCGCTATCTCAATAGCTAGCGAAAAACCCGCATGGAAAATTTATGCCAGTGACCTTACAGAAGATGTTTTAGCGCTGGCAAAACATAACAGTGAGAACCATCAAACCAATAATATTACGTTTATACAAAGCAACTGGTTTACTGATATAGCCCACAATAATTTTGACATCATAGTGAGTAATCCGCCTTACATAGCATCTGATGACCCACACCTCAAGCAAGGCGATGTGCGTTTCGAACCAGAAAGTGCATTAATCTCTGGTGAAATCGGTATGGATGATATTGAACATTTATGCTCACATGCTAAAAGTTATCTAAAAGATGATGGCTATTTAATCGTCGAACATGGTTATAATCAAAAACAACTTGTTGCTGAATGTTTTGCTAAAAATGGTTTTATAAACATTGAACAGAAACAGGATCTATCCGGGCACACGAGGATGACCGCGGGAAAAAGATCATAAATACTCAAACAAATGCAGGTGCGACTAAATCGTCTGGAACGATTTGAATGTTAGCCACGAAGTGGTTAAGCATATGGATATGCTTAATAATTCATTCGCACGATGCGGTTTAAATATGATATCTCGTCGTGCGAATGGATTCGCACCTACATGAAAAGCATAACATCTACTAATAATTATGGCTGACAAAATCACATTCAACGACGAACAGTTATTACATTACAGTCGTCAGATCATGCTGCCGCATTTTGGTGTCGAAGGACAACAACAACTGCACGATGCACATGTAGTCATCATAGGCATCGGTGGTTTGGGCAGCCCTGCTGCCTTATATCTAGCCGCCTCTGGTATTGGTACGCTTACATTAGTTGATTTCGACACGGTTGATAACAGCAACTTGCAACGCCAGATAATTCATAACACCAGTAACATCGGTGCGAGCAAAGTGAACTCAGCAAAAGATACCTTACTGGCTATTAATCCTGAAACAACGATTCATTGCATCGATAAACAGTTAACACTCGATGAACTTGAATCATTGATATCAGGTGTCACCTGCGTCATCGATGCCACCGATAATTTTAGTACGCGCTTTCTTATCAATCGCGCCTGCGTTTCACAAAAAACGGCTTTAATCTCAGCAGCAGCCATTCAATACGAAGGACAGATTAGCGTGTTTGATCTACGACAGGAAGACAGCGCCTGTTATGCCTGCCTGTACACTGAAGATGGCGCTGAAGAAAATACTAACTGCAGCGATAACGGTATACTCGCACCGGTAGTCGGCATACTTGGCAGCATGCAGGCGTTAGAAGCGATTAAATTAATATGCAAGATCGGCGAGACCCTGCAGCATCGTCTGTTAATATTTGATGCGCTAAACTTACAGTGGCGTACAATGAAACTTAACAAAGATCCTAATTGCCCGGTTTGTAGATGAGTTATAAGTTAAAAAAACTACTGCCTATTACTTAGAACCTAGAACTTACAACTATTTTCAACAATGCTGCTAACAGAAAAAACCCTCTCCTTACCACGCCCCCTGGTAAACAAAATTCTGGCACATGCTCAAAAAAACTCTACCATAGAAGTATGCGGCTTAATTGGCAATAGCGCCTCATCAGGAAAAGACTATTATTCAATAGATAATGTTTCTAACAATCCAGGCAGCCGTTTTTTAATGGATGCACCTCAACAGATAAAAGCCATGAAACAGATGCGCGAAAAACAACAGACGCTTTTTGCGATCGTGCATTCACATCCAGCATCTGATGCGAAGCCATCACAGCTGGATATAAAAGAGAATGATTACAAAGATGTTTTTTATATCATCATCTCACTTAACACAAAAGGCGTTCTGGAAATGCGTGCTTATGTTCAACAACAGGAGACTATGCAAGAAGCAGAATTAATTCTGGAAGACGAATAGTCAATACCAGAACCTATCCCAACAGTTTATTGATAATAGTTACCGTAATTTTGACCATAACCACGATAAGCATTATTGTATTGACTGGCAGATA